>JAPOXY010000005.1:42491-95518 GCA_026706845.1 Gemmatimonadota bacterium | reverse complement strand
CGAATCTTGAGCAACTGAGTCTTAACGACAATCCGTTGGGTGGTTCGATTCCTGTGGAACTGGGTAACCTGTCCAACCTCATTCACCTGAATCTTAACGACAATCAGTTGAGTGGCGAGATTCCCCCCGAATTGGGCAACCTGACAAATCTTCAACGCTTGTATCTTAACAGTAATCAGTTGCGTGGTGGTATTCCCGTGGCATTGACCAACCTGTCCAATCTGACTCTCCTGTATCTTTATAGGAATCAGTTGAGTGGCGAGATTCCCCCCGAATTGGGCAACCTGACCAATCTCACGCGCCTGTATCTTTTTGATAATCAGTTGAGCGGGGAAATCCCAATAGAATTGGGCAATCTGGCCAACCTTGAGCGACTCTATCTTTTTGATAATCAGTTGAGCGGGGAGATTCCAACAGAATTGGGCAACATGACCAACCTTCAGTACCTGTATCTTTATAGTAATCAGTTGAGTGGTGAAATACCTATTGAATTGGGCAATCTATCCAACCTTCAGCGGCTACACCTTGACCGCAATCAGTTGAGTGGTGGAATACCCATTGAATTGGGCAACTTATCTAATCTCATTCGCCTGAATCTCAGCCGCAATCAGTTGACTGGCTCTATTCCAACAGAATTGGGCAACTTATCTAATCTCACTTACCTGAATCTCGGCGTGAATCAATTAAGTGGTCCGATCCCAATAGAATTAGGTAACCTGACCAATCTTGCGTTGCTGGCAATTTGGGATAATGATTTGAGCGGTCCTATTCCCGTTGAATTCGGTAACCTCACAAACCTCGTGCATCTGAGTTTTGGCGGTAACCAATTAAGTGGTCCTATTCCCGTCGAATTGGGCAACCTGATCAATCTCACGTATATGACGTTTTGGAACAATCAATTGACGGGTATGATTCCATCAGAATTGGGCAACCTGACAAACCTCACTTATCTGAATCTCGGCGACAATGCACTGAGTGGTGAGATACCTCAGAGCCTGACTGGGCTGATGAAACTGGAGACATTTTCATTTGGAGGTGAGGGAGGGCTATGTGCGCCATCTGATCCGACCATTCAGATGTGGCTTGATGGCATAGAAGAGGCTCATGGTCCAACGTGTGCCCCACCAGGCCAGCGCGAGGCATTGATAGCACTGTATAATGCAACGAATGGATCCAGTTGGACAAATAACGACAATTGGCTCACGGACAACGACATTTCTACATGGCATGGCGTTGATGTTTCTGACGGTTCGGTGACAGCATTGAACCTGAGAGAGAATAATCTAACGGGTGAACTTCCCGCAGAATTGGGCAACCTGACTAACCTTGGGCAGTTGCATCTTAGCCAGAATCAGTTGAACGGGGAGATTCCATCTGAATTGGGCAACCTGACAAATCTCGGAGGGCTGGGTCTTCACAGCAATCAGTTGAGTGGCTCGATACCAGCAGAATTAGGCAACCTGACTAACCTTGGCTACCTGGGTCTTGACCGCAATGCATTGACTGGTGAAATCCCAGCAGAATTGAGCAATTTGGCCAACCTTGGGGGATTGTATCTTTTCAATAATGCATTGAGTGGTTCTATTCCAGCAGAATTGGGTAACCTGACAAACCTTGAGACTCTGGGTCTTGGCCGCAATCAGTTGACTGGTGAGATCCCAGCAGAATTAGGCAACCTGACAAATCTCACGGAACTGAGTCTTAACGATAATCAGTTAAGCGGAGGGATTCCAGCAGAATTGAGCAACTTGTCCAATCTTGAGGTGCTGTATCTTAGCCAGAATCAGTTGAACGGTTCGATTCCAACAGAATTGGGCAACCTATCCAATCTTAGGGTGCTATTGCTCTGGGACAATCAGTTCAGTGGTTCTATCCCAATAGAATTGGGCAATTTGTCTAACCTTGAAATCCTGCATTTCCCCGACAATATGTTGAGTGGGATGATTCCAATAGAATTGGGCAACTTGACCAAGCTTACAGAACTGAAGCTTGGCGGTAATCAATTGAGTGGTGGAATACCCGTTGAATTGGGCAACCTGACCAACCTGAAGATACTGGAGATTGGCGGCAACCTGTTGAGTGGTGAGATTCCTCAGAGCCTGACAGGACTGACGATGCTGGAGAAGCTTTCCTTTGACGGTGAGGGGGGACTATGTGCACCATCTGATACAGCCTTTCAAGCGTGGCTGCAGGGCATTGAAGAGGCTCATGGCCCAACGTGCGCTCCCCCAGGCCAGCGCGAGGCATTGGTGGCACTGTATAATGCGACAGGTGGAGACAATTGGACGAATAACGACAATTGGCTCACGGACAATGACATTTCCACATGGTATGGCGTCCATGTTTCTGACGGTTCGGTGACAAACCTGGAACTGGAAGAGAATAATCTGACAGGAGAGATCCCAGCAGAATTGGGCAACCTGACCAATCTTGGGAATCTGAATCTCAGCCAAAATGCGTTGACTGGCCCTATACCATCCGAATTGGGTAACTTGTCCAATCTGGGGGGATTAGGTCTTTGGGACAATCAATTGACTGGGGAGATTCCAGCAGAATTGAGCAACCTGACAAACCTTGGGTATCTGGGTCTTGAGGGCAATCAATTGACTGGGGAGATTTCAGCAGAATTGAGCAACCTGACAAACCTTGGATGGCTGGGTCTCAGTGGGAATCAGTTGAACGGCTCAATCCCAACTGAATTAGGCAATATGACAAATCTCGCTCATCTGCAGCTTGGCTGGAATCAATTGACTGGCTCAATCCCAACTGAATTGAGCAACCTGACAAACCTTGAGGAACTGACTCTCGGCGGGAATCAGTTGAACGGCTCGATCCCAACTGAATTGGGCAACCTGACAAACCTCACTCATCTGAAGCTTGGCGGGAATCAATTGACTGGCTCAATCCCAACTGAATTGGGCAACTTGTCTAACCTTAGGTACCTGGAGCTTTTCGATAATGAGTTGAGAGGTTCGATTCCAACTGAATTGGGCAACCTGACAAACCTCACTGAATTGAAGCTTGGCGGGAATCAGTTGAACGGCTCGATCCCAACTGAATTGGGCAACTTGTCCAATCTTGGGTACCTGGACCTTGAACGGAATAATCTGACAGGAGCACTTCCAGCAGAATTCGGCAACTTATCCAACCTCGAAGCCCTAGAGCTTTGGGACAATCAGTTGAGCGGAGAGATTCCTGCGGCATTGGGCAACATGACCAATCTTAGAAATCTGAATCTTAGCGAGAATCAGTTGACTGGTGAGATCCCAGCAGAATTCGGCAACTTATCCAATCTCACTGGACTTTGGCTTGCCGGTAACCAATTGAGTGGTGCACTGCCCCAGAGCCTGACCGGGCTGACAAATCTACAGGGCTTTCACTTTTGGAGTGAGGGAGGTCTATGTGCGCCAACTGATGCAGCCTTTCAGGCATGGCTTCAGGGTATTGAAGATCACGGCGGCTCAACTTGTGCCCCACCACCCCCGCCAGGCCAGCGCGAGGCACTGGTAGCACTGTATAATGCTACGGATGGACCTAATTGGACAAATAACGACAATTGGCTCACGGAAAACGACATTTCCTCCTGGTATGGCGTCGAGGTCTCTGACGGTTCGGTGACAGCATTGCATCTGGGAGGGAATAACCTGACAGGAGAGATACCAACAGAATTGGGCAACCTGATAAACCTCACTTACCTGCATCTCTGGGACAATCAATTGAGTGGAGAGATTCCAGAAGAATTGGGTAACCTGTCCAATCTTATGCAACTGGGACTTCACGATAATGCGTTGACTGGGGAGATCCCAGCAAAATTAGGCAACTTGACAAACCTTGAGGACCTGAATTTTGGTGGCAATCCATTGACTGGGCAGATACCAATGGAATTAGGTAATCTGACCAAGCTCACGCGCCTGGCTATCTGGGGCAATCCGGTGACTGGAGAGATCCCCTCCGAATTGAGCAACCTGACAAACCTCACTTACCTGGCGCTTCAGAATACTGAGTTAAGTGGTTCAGTTCCTACAGAATTGAGCAACCTGACCAAGCTCACGGAACTGTGGCTTGGCGAAAATAAGTTGAGTGGTTCTCTACCTCAGAGCCTGACCGGCCTGACAAAGCTACAGACATTTCACTTTTGGGGTGAAGGAGGCCTATGTGCGCCGTCTGATGTAGCCTTCCAGGCGTGGCTGCAGGGCATTGAAGATGTCAACGGCCCAACTTGCTCGGAATAAGATGCACTCGGGCAGATTACAAACCGTTAGCCCGGCTCTGTTTGCATTCTAATTGCAAAAGCCCGACTTGATTAGAACAGGTCGGGCTTTTTTGTTTTTCTGAATGATGTTTAAGGCGCAAGATTGGGAATTGGCCGCGCATGAGCCGTGTGAATACACTGACGCAACGTGGAAAGAGTGTATATTTTGAGCGATGAATGAGTGGTATGGTGAAAGATATGTTCTTTTCATCATGCCGCGATGACAACCCAAACCTCCTGGATTAAGTTAAAAATAAACAAAGCCCATTGATCGGTGGTGATCGACGGGCTTTATTATTTTCCTCTCCTAATTAGGGTTGCATTCTAATGTCACGGATTAGATATTACAAAACATGACATCGAAAACAAACAACGCAACAGATCGGATCTCGCATTATTTTCCCTATATTGTGGGCGGGACTGCGATAGTGGTCCGTTTTTTTTATCTCTGGTCATTCTGGGCCACTCATCCGTTCTCTCAGAAACTCATCTCAGACGCGCGGATATTCGACGACTGGGCACTGCGCATCGCCTCGGGAGACTGGCTCGGCACGGCTGAAGTCTTCATTCTCCCCCCCCTGTATCCATACCTCATGGCGGTTGTATATGCGATCTTCGGACATGCGCCCAAACTGATAATAGGCTTACAGGCTGCCGCCGGATGTGCCAGTGCGATACTGGTCTATCGATTGGGCGCGCGGCACTTTGGCGCATACGCGGGATTATTCGCGGGATTGTTATTTGCGAGCTATGGACCGCAACTATTTTACGAAGGCATGCTACTGGGCACATCGGGTGCCGTATTCCTCAGCCTGGTAGGATTGACGCTAATCTCGGGCAAGAATAAAACCCACTGGCACCTGGGGCTGGCCGGATTGGTCTTTGGACTGGCAACACTCATGCGCCCCAACATCTTATCCGCAATCCCATTCTTGCTATTCGGCGCGTGGTGGGCCTACCACAAAGCAACACCGGCAAAACGTTCAATAAGACTGGCGAGTTACTTCTTAGGGGGCCTCATCCTCCCACTCCTCCTGTGCGGACTTCGCAACGGCCTGGTCGCGGACGACTGGGTATTGATGACCGCGCACGGCGGCATCAACTTTTACATGGGCAATCACCCGGATGCGCCCGGCTGGTTCTCCGCACCTCCTGGTGTGGATGCACAGATCACCCCGGATGGGGCACAGGGCAATTTGGAAGGCCCGCGCCGCGTGGCCGAAGACGCCTTGGGGCGATCTTTGAAAGCATCTGAAGTCTCTTCCTTCTGGTTTAATAAGGGACTCGCATTCTGGATAGACGATCCAACAGGCGCGATAGCCGTAACCTTGCGAAAAGTGCGCCTATTTGCATCGGGATACGAAGTCCCACTCAATTACAATTTCTATTACCAGAGAAAATTCTCTGCCATCTTGCGCTTACCAATCGCAGAACTGTGGATATTATTTCCCCTATCCATCGTGGGACTCATCGTCGCAGCCCGGCAATTTGACCGCCATGCCATCCTGTATCTATGGCTCATAGGATATGCGGCAGGCGTATTGGCATTTCACGTATCGTCGCGCTATCGCATGCCCGCAATCCCCATCCTCATGATATTTGCAGGCATGGGAACATGGACATTGATATCCTGTGTACAGTCGCAAAAGTGGAAAAACCTCTGCATCGGTGCGGCGGCACTAATCATCCTGTGGACCGGCTACCGCATAGAACTAAACGCACAGCTCGCCCAAAACAACTGGACCATGGACCCCTTTAATCTGGGCACGGCTTATTTGTGGGCAAACGAAAATGAACCGGCGCAATTATATCTGGAAGAAGCGGAAAAATACGGACAGGGCGACGCCGTGTTGTATTACAACCTGGGATTGGCATATGCACGCACCGAAAAAATGGAAGCCGCCAAAAACGCATATCAACAGGCACTGTCCCGGGACCCCGACATGGTGCGCGCATACGTCAACCTGGGCAACGTCCTGTTTCACGAAAAAAAATTTCACGAAGCGATAAATAACTATCGGGAAGCACTGAAAAGAGATCCCAATACCCACAATGCGCGCGCGAACATGGGCTGGGCGTATTGGTCTCTGGGAAGGACAGATGAAGCGCGCAACGCCTGGCAGCAAGTCTTGCAAACAGCGCCCGACCACCCCTCGGCAAAAGCTGGGATGGCGCGCACGCGCTAAATTAAATAGACACTTGATATTACTATCCTTATATTGCCCTCCGCTTTCCATCGATCCGGAGTATCATGAATGGCAATTCGCGAAACACAAACACAGACAGCACCTCTTCAACGAGCCGTAACCGCGCGGTCAATTGTGATAGGTGCTATGTGCGCGGGCTTCCTCGGATGGGGTGGACATTTTACGCGACACATTGCCCACACCACAAAAATGGCGCAAGATCACTTGCCCTGGGGCGCAGTCGTACCATTTTTGATAATAGCAGTCGTATTGAACAAAGTCCTGGAAAAAGTACGCCCGCAATGGGTCTTGCGCCCATCGGAATTGCTGGTCATCTTCAGCATGGGCCTGGTCGCATCGGCATTGCCCAGCTATTTCATGGGACATTTAATCGCCAACGTATCCGCGCCATTTTACTTTGCCAACACGGAGAACCGATGGGCAGACGACATACATCCGTATTTAGCTGAATGGGCGGTCGTAACCGACAGGACAGCTGCGCGGTGGTTTTTTGAAGGACTGCCAGCTGGCGCAACCATCCCCTGGGAAATCTGGATAACGCCGATGATTTGGCGCCTGAGCCTCGTATTTATGATCGGCGTATTTGGATTTTGCGCGGTCTCAATCCTGCGCAAACAATGGGTAGAACACGAGCGCCTCACCTTTCCGTTGATGACATTGCCGCTGGAACTCGTCAACAGAGAACCGCGTGGATTCTGGCCCGTGGGCATCATGAATCGCCCCGTATTCTGGTGGGGATTCGCGCTCGCCTCATTTCCCATATACTGGAACATGGTTGAATATTTCCAGCCGCATTTTCCAACCATTCCCCGATACCTGGGATTGATGGAATTCGGTCGGTATTTCCCGCCGATTCACATGCGGTTTTATCCAGTGATCATTGGCGTATCGTATTTTATGGATCTGGATGTATTGTTTAGCATTATTGCCTTTCACCTGTTATTGACCCTTGAAATGGGGCTGTTCAACCGCCTGGGAATCGAAATAGGCCCAACCCATGTGTGGCCGGCATCGCAATTCGAAAACTGGCAGGGATTTGGTGCCCTGTGCGTGCTGGTGCCGTGGAGCTTGTGGATGGCGCGAGAACATCTGAGAAATGTATTTCGCAAAGCCGTGCTCAATGCGCGGGAGGTTGAAGACGCGGGCGAATTATTGTCCTATCGCGCAGCACTCGGCGGACTGCTGGCGAGCGGACTATTTATTTTGAGCTGGTGCGTAGCCTCCGGCATGTCGGTCTTTGTCGCCCTGACTTTTTTGAGCCTTGTGGGCGTGATCTGGTTGGGCATCACGCGCGTCTGCGTGGAAGGCGGCATGATCAGCAGCCGCATGATACAGGGACAATTTGTCGCCTATCACCTGCTCGGACCCGTTAATATTTCCCCATCGGGAATGGCGGCATTTGCCCTCACAGAAACATGGCACCACGATATCAAAACCATATTGATGGCCAATCTGGCCAATGCCACGCGGCTTTACGACAGCATCCGACACGAGAGAACGCGCCTGGTCATCGCCCTGGGATTGGCCATGCTGGTGGTGATAACCACAAGCGCGTATTATCAAATATCATCGAGCTATGTAACCGGCGCATTTAATTACGGCGGCATTTACGGTCCCTATGTGCAAAACACTTTTGATACCATCGCCGGTCATATTCGGGACCCCTTTGCCCTGAAACGCGAGCGCATGCTCATCGCGCTCATTGGAATGGCAACCACGGCACTGATGCTATCCTTGCGCTATATATGGCCCTGGTGGCCCTTGCATCCGATCGGATTTGCCGCCGTAACAGCCTATCCGGTCAACCGCATTGTATTCTCGATCTTCTTTGCATGGTTTGCCAAATTTGTCATCTTGCGGGCGGGCGGCATTGATCTATACCGCAAAGCATCGCCGTTTTTCCTGGGACTTATGGTGGGATATTTCACGGGCGTATTTGTGTCGTTTCTGGTAGATTGTATCTGGTTCCCTGGGCAAGGACATTCGCTGGCATTGTATTAGAGGCTACGCCATGTGTAACGACAAAAGAAAAATTCGCTCCATCTGTGAACGCATCTTTATCGCGTGTGCATTTGCCATGATATGTGTGCCTGTCTGGGCAGATCGCCTGCAGGAAAGCTTCGATGCACGGGCAGATTCGCTCGCCGCAGTCCTGGTCGCAGAACGCGCCGGACCAGACAGCTCAGCCATCTATCGGGCATTGCAGCGAGAGGAAAAAACGCAATTTTTAATCGACTTCTGGCAACGACACAATCCCGTAGTCCTGCAATTTTATTACGGATATCACATCGGGCGCCGCTACCTGACGGTATCAGACGCTTTTTTTGAACGCGGTCGATTGATACCCCAGCGCTATAAAACGCGCGCCACACCACCAGATCCCGCCCTGCTCGACGATGCCGTAGCACTATTTGAACGCCTGCTACGGGACAATGCCGACGACCGAATCGCCCTGTGCGCGCTGGGATATTGTTTGTTAGAACAGCACAAAGGCGTGGAAGCAGAACGCATTTTTGTGCGCGTACTGGAAAAAGACCGGCGGTTTCTCATCGCGCGACACGGGCGGGCACTGGCGTGCTTGATCCAGAAAAAACAGGTGCGCCGCGCACTGGATCTTTTCCAGGACACCGTATCTCTCGATTCGCAATACGAGGCAGCGTATTACAATCTGGCAATGTGTCACCTGGCAATGCGTAGCGTAGATATGGACTATCACTTTGGCAATGTGGTCAAGCGTTTTCCGCAACATCGCGATGCGTATTTTAAACTGGGGGTATTTTATGTATCGCTCTATTATTTTGAAAAAGCCGTCAAGGCATTGTCAAAGCAAGTCGCTGTAAATCCAGCGCACACCGTGGCAAGGGGCAGATTGGCGCGCGTGGCAATGGAATTGAAGTATTTAAAACAAGAACTGCACACAACCACAGAACTGCGCGACCTCGCCCAAAAAGATCCCGAGCGTTATCTGCCGCTTTTGGGCGCACAATATCTGGAATCGGGCGCGTACGAGCAGGCAGAAGCGTCATTTTCGCAATTTTTATCCCTCTTACCGCAAAACGAACGCCTCCTGTACGAAGATGTCACCTTACTCCTGTCGGCAAGTGAATTTGAGACCTTTCGCATGATCAGGGGAGATGAAAAACGCGCATTTACCAATTTGTTCTGGCGCAAGATAGACCCAACGCCGACCACACCGGTTAACGAGCGCAGATTGGAACACTACCGGCGCGTGAATTACGCGATTCAGAACTTTTCCGAAGGTCGAATACCCTATGATGCGCGCGGCGATGTGTATATCCGCTTTGGTCATCCCGATCATCGAAGCTGGTCCGATCACCTCGTATTCGAAACCAATGCAAAAGTGATTCGGGTAAAGAATCGGCTCATGGACCTCGCGAGAAATGCGCTGCATGAAATCGCTCCGACGACATCGCTACAGGTAGAATCGTCGTTGGGCGCAAGCACGGTACTGAAGGTAACACCCGAAGTTCGGGGACTGCCGATATTTCCCCTGCCGCATCAGGGTGCATTGTTTCGAGATGGCGCGTCTTTGAACTACAAGTGGGAGTCCTGGATTTACGCCCATATTGGCGAGGGAATTGAAGTGACATTCCTCGACGCCCTGGGCAATTTTGATTTTCAATTTCCCCAGCCGCCTGTTGACTCGCCCAATCGATTGCTGTGGCTACACCTCGCACCCGAAGCCGTGGTCGCACGAGTCGTCAACCGCACGCCCTCTGTTTACCACTATCCATATCCCGGAGACCCCATGCCGCTGCTTATGTCCGTAGCGGATTTTAGGGGCAATGGACGCGATACGCGCCTGGATGCCTTTATCGGCATACCCTGGACCGCATTGAAAACGCAAAAACGGGGAACACAGATAGAGGCTTCGGTGAAGCGAATGTGGGTCCTCTATGACGTACAGGGAATAGAAATTGCCCGCGACAGCCTGAACACGCGGGCAACACAGCGCGAAGCCGTTGACGACCCCGGCGTTTTATGGGTAGATCAGGTCACTACAGAAGTCAAACCAGGCCACTATCTCATGGCCGTGCGGGTGACCGACCCGGCCTCGGGGAAATTGCAAATTCACCGACAACTCGTCGATGTAGAACCATACAATGCCCCAATCCTGATGGTAAGCGACCCCGTCGTAGCGGGAAAAATTGCAACAATAGAAACCCCTGCAGAAGGCAAATTCATCCGAGACGATCTCGAAGTGCTCCCCCTGCCGTCACACACCTTTGCTCCAGAACAGCCAGTCTATCTGTACTACGAAGTGTATAACCTCTTCCGAGACGACACGGGGCAAACGCATTACCGCGTGGATTATACTGTACGTGGCAGCAAAAATGCCGGTGCCCGGTTGCTAAAAGGCATCGGCACATTGCTGGGCATATCTGAAAAGCAAGAAGGCGTGCAGGTATCTTATGAACACCGAGGCAATAAGGAAACAGAACCCGTATATGTTGCCCTCAACGTAGCGGCAAACCCGGGACAAAAACTCACGATAGGCGTAACCGTAACCGACCTGAACCGCCCGGGAATACCCACAGCGACAAAAGATGTCTGGGTAGCGATAGGGAAATAAGGCAGCTACGCTGTTCCAACTTCGCGTGCGACTTTGGGCCGACGGAGTTTCCAGATCAAACCATCCAGAACAAAGTGGGCAAATGAGGTGCCGTAGGCAAAGAAGAGGAAGGCAAAAAGGGAATAGGCGTAAAGACCATAGAGGATCCCACAGATAACAGCGGTAAAGAGAAAGGTATTGCGTACAATATGGGTGGCGGCCCTATTGAGAAGCGGCGCATCGAGAGCCGAAGTGCGGACTTTGTTTTTAATCGTAAGCGCGACCAGAGCGATATATTCGGAAGCGTGATTAATACTCGTGGCAATATAGATAGCGCCAGCCGACAGGGTAGGACCAATCCCATAGAGGAAGACCACAGAGGCAAAAAAGAGCAATTTGGGGACACTGACACCCTGAGTGCTGCGAAATTCATAGATGAGCCAGGCCAGAGTGATCAGAATAGCCAGACCGTATAAAATGTGGGAGATCAGGAGCGGCGGCGTGAAGTCGAGCAAATTGCGAAGATAGTGCATGACCTTGACATCGGCTTCAGAACCGAAAAGGTAAAAGAACCCAGCCAGCCCCCAGAGATACATCGTCCATTCATCCAGGCGCTTGTGACCCCATCGGGCTTTGCCGGAATAGATGCGGAGAATGCCGTATTTCTGACGAACAAAGTGAAAATAGTTAAAAAGGTACCAGAACGCGAACATCTCGGGCTCATCAATGCGAAAAAAATAACAGAGCCCCACAAAGACAAAACAGAGAACGGGAATAAGCGTATAAAGGACGCGCGCGCGGTTAAACTCAGCGCGATCTAAATAGACCAGCAGAAACGTGAAGTACCGGTGCGTCGCAAAAAGAAACGTAACAGAGATAATGCGGATGGTATCGAAGTATTTGGGAAACAGGTAGGGGGCAAAAAAGAAAAGCAACCAGCCCAAGGTAATACAGGAAAGATCAACAACGGGCGTAACGACCCAGAGTGTATGTTTTTTTTCAACGGACATAGGGATTCCCCTCCTACTTCTCACTTCCCACTTCCAGACAAACCATCTCAGTGTGGTTTCGAAGATAAAGCCTGCCATTAGATAGTGTGGGTGGCGTCCAGCACCGCGGAGACAAAACCTGAGCACTGGCTCTTTCTATGTACGCTTCTGGCTTGGCCTCCACGAGCGCCAGCTTGCCCTGTTCGCCCAGGACGATCAGATGGCCATCCGCAAAGATGAGTGACCCCTTTTGAAAGCCGCGTTTGCGCCATTGCTCCTGCCCGGTATCTGCGGCAATACACTTGAGAATGGCGTTGTCAAAGCCATAGAGGTACCCCTCGTGATGTATGGAAGAGGCAAAGTGGTTTTTCATACTGCGATTGAACCATACTCTTTTTACCGAAAACTGACCGTTCTGGGAAATAAGCTGGATAACCGTCGCGCCTTTGCCATAACCCGAAGAGATAAAAAGTCTATCTGGGGGGAGAAAAATAGGCGTCGCAGCATTGACATCGGGACCTGTTTGCCAGGAATGCCGCCACAGGAATCGACCATCTCTGGCAGCGACACCGACCAGACCAGAGACTGGAAAAAAGACGATTTGCCGGACATCAGACACAGTAATCGCAATAGGTGAAGCATAAGAAGGAGCGTCATCTTGAGATGCCCAGGCAACCTCGCCAGTGGTTTTATCAAAAGCAATAAAAGCGTTTCCAGAAGAACCTCCAACCTCGACAATCAGCCAATTGCCTTCTATCAAAGGAGACGTAGAAAAGCCCCAATGGGGGGGATCGCTTATGTATTCAGTTTGAAAATGGTGAGACCATACAGTTTCTCCGTCCTCAACATTGAGTGCATAAAGCTGTCCGTATGCACCTAAAAAGAACGCCCGTTCTTTGTCAATAATGGGCGTAGCTCTGGGACCGTTCCCGCCCTGCCAATCTGAAAAATTGCGTCCTGTCTTAACCCGCCAGCGCTCTTCCCCTGTCGCGACATCCAGACATACCGCATACTCATCTTCGCCTTCAGCAAACATAGTATAGGCTGCGCCCCGTGCAACGGCAATGCTCGAGAAACCCTCGCCCAGCGGTATTCGCCAGAGAACAACAAGTCCGGAATCAGGCCAATCTTTGAGCAACCCTGTCTCAGAGGAAATACCATCGCGATTGGGACCAAACCACTGCGGCCAATCCGCGGCAAAGCCACTGCCCGTCAGGAAGAGCAGGGCAATCGAAAAGGTGATAATAACGACACGCATAAAAACTCCTCTCATCGACTCATCTATTAGCATTTCCCACCCGTTCCAATTCCTGAACAATCGCCGTATGGCCTTTTGCCCTCGCCCACATCAAGGCTGTAACCCCATCTTTATCCTCAATAGCCACATCGGCGCCGCCTCTTAAAAGCACGCGAACAGCTTCGACGTGTCCCTCAAAAGCGGCAGCCATCAACGGCGTGCGGCCCTCCCGGTCGGGCGCATTGACATTCGCGCCCACCCCCAGTAAAAACTCGACACGTGCGGTCTCACCATCCCACGCTGCACCCATCAAAGCCGTATCGCCCATGTTATCTCTAACATTGAGGTCGGCGCCACCTGCTATGAGCACCCGCACAATTTGGCGATGATCTTGTAAAACAGCCCGCATCAAAGGGGTTTCGCCAGCGCCACCTCTGATATTGGGAATTCCGCCTTTTGCCAGAAGCGTATCGACAACAGCGATATGACCTTTGAACGCAGCCAGCAACAGGGGCGTATCGCCCAGATTGTCTTTGGCATTTGGATCAGCACCCGCATTCAGGAGGGCATCCACCATATCTGTTTGGCCTTCAATTGTCGCCCAGGTGTGTGCAGTCCGACTGTCCTTATCTCTGATATTGGGATCAGCACCGTTTTCGAGAAGAACTTTTACAGCATGCGTATGGCCTGCAACAATCGCACTCATCAAAGCCGTGCGCTCATCGCTGTCCTGCGCGTTGACATCTGCGCCCGCGTCTATCAGCGCTTGAAGCGTGTTTGTGTGACCTTCTACCGCTGCGGGCATCAACGCAGTGGCACCATGGGCATTTTTCAAATGGAGATTTGCGCCTTTTTTCAGGAGAATATTGACAATATCTGTATGCCCATCAAAAGCCGCAGACATTAAAGCGGTGGCACCGTGCTTGTCCTGAATATTGGGGTCAGCTTTGCCCGACAAAAGCGCCTGCACCGTCTGGATATGTCCTTGAAAAGCCGCAACAATCAAAGCCGTTTCCCCGCTCATACCCTGAGCATTGGGATCGGCACGCTTTTCCAAAAGAGCATTGACGATATCTGTATGCCCACCTCTGGCTGCGACCATCAGCACGGTAGTACCGTATTTATCCCGAGCATTTGCATTATCGCCAGCACTCAGACGCGCCTGTACATCGGACAGATTTCCCTTTGCTGCGGCTTCGAGAAGTTGTGTCCCATTGGCCCCTGCGGAAAGGCTGATGACAAGGATAAATATAAAGATAATCTTGAACATACAGCAAAAGTAAAAAGTCAGACAAAAAAGTCAAAGAAGATTCTGGCGTCCAAATTCATTTTCACGGAACGGGAATATCGAGACCAAAAGTCTGGGCGAGCCATTGATAGTAGAAACGCTGTGTCGTATCGCGCAGAATCTGGTCTTTCCAGCCAGCGACAAGACGTTCGACCTCCGCAGTATCACCCGCCATACACAGCGCGTAGAGATATAAATAGCGCAGAGTCGGATCGGAAGACTGGGCGTAATACCGTGCGGCAAGAGTATAGTCGCGCTCCGCCAGGGCGCGTGCAGATAAGTAGGGGAGATACGGCTTTTCCTCATCGCCTTTCTTCAGGCGGGTATCAACCGCATAGAGCAAATCGTCCTGAATCTGGAGATGCCATAGCGGGAGCGTCCGCAAATCGGTCTGCGTGAGAAGCGTGTGGAGCATGGCGATGCGAGTGCCCTCATCGCGCGTTTCGTCAGCTTGGGAAACCAGCGAAGCCTCGAGAAGGCGCTGCGCTTCAAAATAATCGAGTGTGCGCATCCGCATGCCAGAGGGCCATGCATTGCGAATAAAAGCACTCTTTTCAAAGCGCTCGCGGGTGAGCAGGGGATTCATCCAGCGGTCGTAAAATGCCCGATGGGGTTCGCGGTTGAAAAACCCCACGGAAAGGCGTTTGGGATAATTATCCACCAGCGGTGGGGTATCGCGCGTGAGCGCGTTGAGGTGGTCGGCGTCAGACATAAAAAGAGCACCGAGTTGCTCGGGGCGCTCCAGACCGAGGGCGAGGAGTTCGGAACGCACGACCGGATCGCGCCACTGTCGGCTAAACGAGACCTCAGAGGGGGAATGAGAGGCATTGCGAGAGCCAGCGAGCATCCAGTTAAAACCCGCCCCAGCCCAAAGAGAGGCGTCCTCAAAAACATTGCAAAACGCGCGGATAATAGCCTTTGTGTCCTCGGGTTTGAGATGGTGAACCGGAAGCCAGTACGTGCATAACCCCCCATCTGAAAGACGGTCGTAGATCAGTTGGAAATACTCCTGCGAGTAGAGATTGACCACGCCGGCCTGCCTCGGCGGCGGCGGCTCGCTGGTAATCAGATCGTAGCGGTTTTGCGTCGTCTGCAAAAAATAGCGCCCATCGTCAATATGCACGCGCACCCGGGGATCTTTCAAAGGTTGCGTATCCGGGTCGGGATACACAATGCGATTCATCTCGAGCACATCGCTGGAGATATCGACCACGTCAATATGCTCGAGCGACCGTGTATCCGTAAGTGCTTTGGCTGTAGAACCCACGCCAAAGCTGATCAGCAGTGCACTTTTGAAATCGGGGTGAAGAGCCATGGGCCAGTACACATAGAGCTTCATATAGCGGCGATTGACCAGACTACTGGACGCCATTGAAAAGCCATCCGTAAGCATCTGGTACGCAACCGGCACGCCAAAATAAGCACCTTCCAAATAGATAATCGTCTCCGTGCGTCCTTCGCGGGTACCGGCGATTTTCCATGTATCGGGATAGCCAAAGCGCTGTGCGACAAAGGTGAAATACGTATTCTCCATTCGGCCAAAGGGAAAAAGGACCAGAAACAAGAGGTACGCGGCAAAGAGAACATAATACACCCGGTACTTCCGGCGCAGACCTGAAACGAGAAAAGCGACAACGCCGTAGCAAATCGCCAGAACAAACGTAGCGACCTCCATGCCCAAAAGCGGCAACAGCCCAAAACCCGCAATAAGAGCGCCCAGACCAGCACCGATGGTATTGGCAAGCGTGAGCAAGCCAGCGGCCCGGGTATCGGGCTGGATATGGCGATTGAGCGCGGCACCGGTGAAGGTAAACAGGATGCCAGAGAGAAGGGATACGGGAAACATCAGAGCCAGAGACAGCGTCAGGATTTGCGATATATTGCCAATATATCCCGTTCCAAAAGGCGTCACCACATAGACAAAAGTCAGATAAGTGACAACCGTGAGTATCCCGGAACCGAGAGCGAGGGCGGGAAGCACGCGAAATGCCCCGGCATTGTGTCGCAGCCATCGGGCGGCCAACCCACCTCCCACACCAATACCCGTGAGCACCACAGACAGCATCACGGCAAAAGCAAGCGTCGTCGCGGGCACAAAAAGGTGGAGAAAGCGGAACCAGACCACCTCCAGCGCCAGCAGAACAGCCCCCGATAGAAAGGCAGCACCCAGCAAGCACCTGGCCCGAAAGTTGGGAAACCCGTCCAATTTTGGGGGAAGAGCCTCGCGCGCGCCAGAGAAATAGCGCGCAATACCCAGCGCACCCCCAGCGGCGATGAGATCCAACAGCGCGGCGACCCACGCCGTGCCCAAAACCCCAACCCATTCGATAATAGCAACCTCTCCCGCGACCGCGCCGACCACGGCACCCAGCGTATTACACGCATAGAGCCGACCGAGCGCGATCCCAAAACCACCTTCATCGTCAGATATAGAAGCGTCGTCTCGCACCCGCAATGCCCTGACTAAAATGGGCAGAGTAGCGCCCATCGCAGTAGTCGGCACAATGAGAAGGGCAAAACTCAGTACCAGGCGCAGCGCGTTGAGCAACAATGGTTGGTCAAAAAAAGATGCGAGAAAAGCAGAGAGCGCAGCGGTAAGCGTGGGCAACATCCAAACGATAACCACGCCCGACAGGGCAATGGCAATTTCCAACAACGCATACACGCGCACGGGACGCTCGACGCGCCTTCCCAAACGCGCAGATAGACCATTGCCCAGAGCCAGACCACCCATAAATGCGGCCAGCACCAGACTGGATGCCGTAATACTATTGCCAAAAGTGAGCCCTGCCTGGCGAAACCACAGGGTTTCAAACAGCAGAGCAGCTGCACCCGAAAGAAAGAATATCGCGTACAGGGTGGGGGATAAAATACGAGTCATGAATTTTACTTTTTTTCGGTGTTCATCGGTGGTTGTTTCTTACCACTAACACTCCGTCAAACAACGCCTTTCCAAACATTCTGTCAAGGGCTATCCGTGATTTTTAATTTTTTATTTTCTCAAAATGTTAGCATAAAAATATCCTTGCACGACTTTCTATAACTTCATAACATGACACGCTCGTCCTCGACGCATTTGTGTCGTGTGACGTTGCGTGCCATTCTTTAGTACTAATGCCATTGGAAACCCTGCTATGAACAATGTATGGGAAGTACCCGAGCCACTTTCGACATGCCAAGTCCAGCTTGACGACGATACCGTCACCATTCTGCGCCGACATGGAAATCCCGCAGGACCCCGCCTCGTTCTGGGCCACGGCAATGGTCTCGCAATGGACCTTTATTACCCCTTCTGGTCACTGCTCGCCGAGGACTTCGACCTCATCATCTTCGACCTCAGAAACCACGGCTGGAATACCGTTGGCCCACGCGCAAATCACAATGTTCCAACGCTGGTCCGCGACCATCTCTGCATTTTTGAAGCCATCGACCATCACTACGGAAACAAACCAAAAATCGGTGTATTTCACTCTGCTTCCGCATTGATAACACTCCTATCACTAACGACTATGGCAGACCTCTTGCCATCTGCCCAGAGCAGCCACTTATCCGCGATGATACTATTCGATCCCCCCCTGTGCAAGCCCGGCAATAGCCAGATAGAATTTGATGAGGCTGCCGAATACGCAGCCGACGTTACCCGCCGCCGCGGGTATCTGTTCCAAACAGAAGAGGATTTTTCAGAACTCCTCAGCTATCTACCTGGCTTCTCACGCCTCGTTCCTGGGGTTCGGGAACTCATGGCAAAAACAACGCTTCGAAAGGCCGCCGATGGGCAGGGTTATGAGCTTCGATGCCCCCGCGACTACGAAGCGCAGATCGTCGATTATATGAGAAGCTTTTCCGCATTGATGGATTTTGAAACACTCCCTTGCCCCACAAAAGTCATTGGATCCGATCCCACCTTGCCTTATACATTCCTGCCGACCATTGACCTCGGTGACATTCTAACTGTAGATTACGATTTTGTCCCTGAAACAACGCACTTTCTTCAACTGGAAAAACCAGAGGAATGCGTTGAGTTGGTCAGGGAATTTATCGAGAGTAACCACCTGCAGTAAAACCCATGCAAACAGGGGAAAATTGTAGGGGCGGCGTCCCCGTGCCCGCCCGTCCTGGAAAAAGCCGTCCGAACATGGAGGATTAAATCATGAAACCGGACAAATCTTTCGGTCCTTCCGTATCAGACCAACCAATAGCGATCATAGGTATGGCCTGCCGATTCCCCGGCGCGCCGGGCATCTCTGCCTTCTGGCGTCTGCTCGAAGCCGGCGGGAATGCCGTCAGCGAAGGCGTCCCGGGCTCAGGCGTAGGGCGGTGGAGCCAGCTCTTTCCCGACGACACGGTACAGAGCGAAGGTTGCCGTTTCGGTGCCTTCGTTGACGATATCGACCAGTTCGACGACGCCTTCTTCCGGATTTCCCCGGTGGAGGCAGAACTACTGGATCCGCAGCAGCGAATGATGCTGGAGACGAGTTGGGAGGCTCTTGAGGACGCGGGAATCGATCCAGAGGGGTTGAGAGAGAGCCGCACCGGCGTGTACACCGGGATCAGCAACGACGAATACCGAATGCTGGTCGTGGACTCGAGCAAACCCGCCGAGGCTGCCAGTTGTCTCTACGCCCTCAGCGGCACCAACCTCAACGGCGCCAGCGGACGGGTCTCTTTCGTGCTGGGGCTAAGGGGACCGGCAAAGGCAGTAGATGCCGCGTGCGCGTCATCCATGGTATCAGTCCACGACGCGGTGGCAGACCTGCAGCAGGGCAAAGCAGATCTTGCCATCGCAGGCGGCGTACAGGCGATTCTGAACGGTCGCATATACGAACTGCGCGCGGATGCGATGATGCTGTCTCCGGATGGGCAGTGCAAAACCTTTGACGCGTCCGCAAACGGTTACGTGCGAGGTGAGGGCTGTGGGGTCATCATCCTCAAGCGGCTCGATGAGGCGGAGGCGGACGGCGATCGGATCTGGGCGGTGATTCGGGGCGCGGCGGTGAACCACGGCGGAGCCAGTACAGGGCTAACCGTGCCGAACACACCCGCGCTGGAAGAAGTGATCGAGACTGCGCTGTCCGACGCGGGAATCCCCGCATCGGACGTAGATTACCTGGAGGCGCACGGGACCGGAACGACGGTGGGTGATCCCATCGAGATCAACGCTGTGGCCAATGTTTACGGGAAGGGACGATCAACTGACCGACCCCTTCTCATCGGTTCCGTGAAGACCAATGTCGGCCATCTGGAGTCAGCCGCAGGCGTAGCCGGAGTGATCAAAGCCGCGTTGGTACTGAAGCGGGGTGTGATTCCAAAACACCTCCATTTCCATAATCCCAACCCGAGTCTCGACTGGGACAGCCTACCATTGCGGGTGACATCGTCGATGATGGACTTGCCGCACCGTCCTGATCGATCGCGACTCGCGGGGGTAAACTCCTTCGGGATCTCCGGGACGAATGCCCACATTGTAATGGAGGAATACCGTGCTTCGGATGGTGCATCCGCTGCTGTTGGCTCCGCGAAGCCAGTGGCAATCTCGCTGCCAGCGACCGTTGGGGATCTCCCGCTGCCGGAGCAGGAAGTCCAGCCGCGAAGGACCCGTCTCCTTCCGCTGTCGGGAAAATCCGATGGGGCACTTCGGGACCTGGGGAAGCGGTACCTTTCATGGCTCGACGAACACGCCGAAGAAGAAGAGGCGATACTTGCAGACATGGCGTGGACAGCGGGCGTGGGCCGGAGCCACTTCGATCACCGCGCGGGCATCGTCTTCCACGACGCGGAATCGCTGCGAGAGCGCCTCCGTAGTCTAACTGAAGCAGATGGGGGCGCATCATCGCGAACACCGACCCGGGCGGCGTTCGCCTACACCGGACAGGGAAGCCAATGGGTCGGCATGGGACAGGTGCTCTACGAAAGCGAGCCAGTGGCGCGGGCAGTCCTGGACCGCTGCGAGGCAGTCCTTCTTCAGGAGAGAGGTTCCTCGCTGCTGGACGTGATGTTCGGTCGGTCCGAAGGTGAAGAGGACCTCGGCGACACGGCTTGGGAACAGCCTGCCCTCTACGCGCTGGAGTGCGCACTGACAGCGCTCTGGTCGAGCGTCGGCATCCGTCCCGATGTGGTCGTCGGACACAGCATCGGAGAACTCGCGGCATCGCAGGCAGCAGGCGTGTTCAGCCTTGAAGACGGGATGCGGTTCGCCGCCGTGCGCGGCGCGCTGATGTCGCAGATGGAAGAGGGCGGCATGGCCGCGGTCTTCGCACCGGCCGATCGCGTGGCGGTGGCGGTGGAGACGGTAAACGCAGCCTCCTCTGGCGCCGGGTTGAGCATCTCGGGATACAACGGGAACCACCAGGTGGTCAGCGGCCCGATTGCGGAAATTGAAGCGATCTCGAAGCGATTCGAACAGGAGGGCATACGGGTCAGGCGGCTGAACACTGCCAAAGCATTCCACAGCGCCCTTGTTGAACCCATCCTGGACGAACTGGAAGCGTCCCTCAATGGTGTGGAGATCCAGCCGCCTTCCCTTACTGTGGTCAGCAACCTGACGGGTAGAGCCGTAGAACCGGGCCAGTCGCAAAACGGAGCCTACTGGAGACGGCATGCTCGGGAGCCAGTGGCATTCGCCCAGGGGGTGAAAACACTATCGGATCTCGGGGTCGATGTGGTACTGGAGATTGGCCCGCGATCCGTGCTGGCGCCAATGGCGGCCTCCGCCTGGCCAGCGTCGCCACAGACACCGGTGCCAGTAGTGCTGTCGAGCCTCTCTCCGCCATCAGAGTCCGAAAGCACCGACGGTTTCGTGGGATCGGTCGCAGAGGCGTACCAGGCGGGATTCCCGATTCGTTTCGCGGGACTCTTCGCAGGAGAGACACGGCGGCGGATCTCGCTGCCCAGCTATCCATTCCAGCGCAATCACCACTGGCTTGAGCCACCGAAGCGTCAGCGCCGGAGTTCCGACCATCCGCTGCTGGGTGCTCGGCACGAATCAGCCCGCGGAGAAATCACCTTTGAGACGGAAGTATTCCCCTCGGATCCATCCTATCTGAACGACCACAAGGTGTTTGGCCGGATCGTGGCACCCGGCGCGCTCTACGGGGCCATGGCGTGCGCGGCAGCGTTCCTCGAGGAGAGCGAATCAGTAGTCGTGGAGGATTTCCAGTTGCACAACGCGATGGTCTTCGAAGAGGAGGACGGGGCGGATGAAGAGGGACGAAAGATGCAGGTCGTGCTCGACGCCTCTGAGCAGGCGTCGTCGCGCGAAGTCCAGATCTTCAGCAAGGGTAGTGAAGGGGAATGGACAGTACACGTGGAAGGTCGCGTGTCGTCTGGTGTTCCTATACCGGAAGCAGGTGAGAGGATTGATCTGGAAAGTCTCAAGGCCAGCCTCTCACCAGTAGATGTGGCGGGCTACTACCGCCACAGGGCGAGTACCGGGGTCGATCTCGGTCCATTCTTCCGCACGCTGGGGAACGTCTGGTCCCGCCCGGGCGAGGCATTGGGAGAGGTGTCTCTGCCCGAAACTCTGACCAGGCACGGGCTGGATGTCCATCCGCTCGTCCTGGACGGTTGCTTTCAAGTCGTGGGCGCGGCGCGAAACCTGGAGGGAGCCGGGGGCGAAACCACATATCTGCCATTCGGCTGGGAGCGGCTGTGGCTGACGGGACAGCTACCGGATCGGATTGTCTGTCACGTGCGTTTGAATGAGGCTTCCCAGGAAACGGACGAACCTCCGGAAGTCCTGAGCGGTGAACTGAACATCTACGACCTGAACGGCGTTCCACTTGGCCGCCTGAGTGGGTACACGGTGAAGCGGGCGACGCAGGAGGCACTGCTCTCGGCAGTCGAAGGCGTGAAGGATCTCCTGTACGAAGTGATGTGGCGCGAGCGCGACCTTTCACCTGGAATAACACCCGCGGACTTCTTCCCGGGTCCGTCAACTGTTGCCGCCCGCTCGCAGTTGTTCTCCGACTATCTGATAGATGCAGGCGTCGATCCCGAAGGCAGGAACGCTCTGCTCGCGGATCTGGAACGGTGGTCCCGGTCCCGCGCACTCGCGACCCTGAAAGAGCTGGGTTGGCAGCGCAAGGCGGGCGAGACCGTGGATCCCGAAGACTTGCGGCAACGCCTGCAAGTTACCGAGGAGCACAAGCGCCTCTTCCGCCGAATGCTCGAAATGCTCGCCAAATCGGGGGTATTGGAAGAGAAGGGCGACAACTTTGTCGTGGTCATAGGACCCGAAGATCCGCTGCCGGAAGAAATGCCGGGCGACCTTGAGGAATTCGCCTCCCGGATGACCGACCTGCACTCCCACGGCCTGACCGAGATCGGGCTGTTTCGGCGCTCTGGCCGCGCTCTGGCCGAGGTGCTCCGCGGTCGCGAAGATCCGCTGACCCTTCTGTTCAGCAGCGGAGAACCGACCGCAGCCGATCTGTATCTGAAGGCACCTGTGGCACGAGCGGCGAACAGTATGCTGGGCGATGCGGTGCGAGCACTCGTGTCCGCATTGCCAGACGGTCGGCGCCTCAGAGTCATCGAGGTCGGCGCGGGTACGGGTTCGGCAACCGCGTCCGTATTGCCAGAACTTCCGGACGGACGGTTCTACTACATGTACACGGATATATCCGCGGGCTTCTTTGCGGAAGCCGAAGCGCGGTTCGGAGACGAGGCTATCGAATACCGTCCGCTGGATATCGAAAAGGATCCCGTGGCACAGGGCTTTGACGCCCATAGTTATGACTTGCTGATCGCGTCCAATGTGCTACACGCCACGCGATACCTGGAGGAAACACTCGCACACTGTCGTGACCTTCTCGCGCCATCGGGGCAGTTAATCGCACTCGAGAACCTCAGCGGCCTGGGTTGGATGGATCTGACTTTCGGACAACTGGATGGCTGGTGGCGATTTGCCGACAGCTACCGCCCGCACCACGCCCTGGCTGAGCCTTCGGTATGGCGACGAGCGCTCGGCAACGTGGGCTTCGAGGAAGTAGAAGTCCTGGGCGTAGATGAGTCCGACGCCACCAGGACGCTGGATAAGGGCGTAATCGTGGCGCAGGGACCAGCGGTGGTGACAGAGCAGGGAGGCGCGTGGATTCTGGCGGCAGACCAGAGAAGAGCCGCAGAGGAACTCGCGTCAGAACTCGCGGCGCGAAACCAGACGGTCGTGCTGGCCTGTAGCGATGGCCCACAGGTAGAGGAAGACTCTGAAATTATCAGAAAGACCATAGATATGGAACAGCGCGAGGCGTGGGGATCACTCCTGATGGAGCTACCGGACGACATGCCACTCAGCGGCATTGTACATCTCGCGTCACTGGAAGGCCATGGAGCAGAGGCAACGACCGGGGAAATGGCGGAGGATGTACGGCGAGTGGGGGCGAGCGCACTCGCGCTGGTGCAGGCCGTCGCCGACTCCGATATGACACCTGAAAAGGGCGTGTGGTTTATCACGCGCGGAGCGCAGGTGTTAGAGCGGGAGCGCGGTGGAGAACTCGCCGGCGCAGCACTCTGGGGCTTCGGCAAAGCAGTAGCCCGAGAAGCAGCGCATCTGCAGCCGAGGATGATCGATCTGGACCCCGGCGATATGGCACCGGCACCCGACCTCGTCAATGAACTCCTGTATCCCGATCCCGAGAATCACATCGCATACAGATCGGGAAGTCGCCAGGTTGCCCGCCTGATTCGGATGGGCACCGAAGCGGAGCGTCTGTCTCTGCCTGAGGAGCCGGACTGGGTGCTGGCTCCGGATCCGGACGGCGTGTTCGAGAGACCGTATGTCCAGCCGCTACCGGCACCTTCTCTCGAACCGCGCGAGGTTCGCGTCTCAGTCGAGGCTTCCGGGCTCAACTTCTGGGATGTGTTTCGTTCACTCGGCTTTATTGAGGAGGGAAATCTGGGCAGAGAGATGTGCGGTTATATCCTCGAGGTGGGTTCCGATGTCTCGACCATCTCCGTCGGCGACCATGTGGTCGGATTGGGATTTGGGGCGTTCGGGGCGCAAATGGTCACGCGGGAGGAACTGGTAGCACCCGCGCCATCGGGCTTCTCCGTCACTGGACTTGCCACAGTGCCGAGCGCGTTCGTATCCGCCGCGCTGTCTTTCGAACTCTCGGGACTGGAGGCTGGCGATCGGGTGCTGATTCACGCGGGTTCGGGTGGTGTGGGATTGGCTGCCATTCAGCTGGTGCAAGCCGCAGGCGCAGAAGTCTTTGCCACCGCGAGCGAGCCGAAGCAGACCTATCTCCGATCACTGGGCGTGGAACACATATTCGACAGCCGTCAGACAGCGTTTGGAAAAGAGATCCTCGAAGCTACAAATGGAGAGGGCATCGATGTGGTGCTGAACAGCCTGACTGGAGAGGGCTTCATCGACGCGAGCCTGTCCTGCCTCAAGCACGGCGGTCGATTCGTGGAATTGGCACGGCGGGACATCTTGAGCGAGGAAGAGATGGCGGCTGTACGTCCGGATGTGGCCTACGACATCCTGGAACTGGATGTTCTGAAAAAAACCGATCCGGCGTGGGTGGGAAGAGTCCTGCGGGACGTGATGGCGCGCCTTTCGTCGAGAGAACTGAAAACGATCACCCACAGCAGGTGGCCGCTCGCCGAAGCCGGAGCCGCGCTGAGCTTCATGCGCGCCGCCCGGCACATAGGAAAAATCGTCGTAACAACGCCACCGATCCTGAAAGGCAAGTTGCGACAGGACCGCACCTATCTGGTGACCGGCGGTCTGGGTGGGATCGGATGCGCCGTAGCAGACTGGCTGGCGGATCGCGGTGCGGGCGCAATTGCGCTAAACGGGCGCCGGGCACCGGACCCCGAGGCTGAGGAGGTGATCCGCAGGCTGCGAGAACGCGGCGTGAAAGTGCAGGTAGAGATCGCAGACGTGACAGATGCCGACGCAATAGATGAGATGATGGCGCGGATAGATGAGACGCTACCGCCGCTCGGAGGCGTGATCCACAGCGTGGGCGTGCTGTCGGACGGCGCGCTGACCAACCAGAGTTGGGAGCGATTCGAAACCGTGCTCTGGCCAAAGATACTGGGCGCATGGCATCTGCATCGGGCGACTTTGGATCGCGACCTGGACATGTTTGTCCTCTTCTCGAGCCGGGTTGGCGTCATGGGCAATCCGGGACAGGCGAACCACGCCTCAGCCAATGCATTTCTGGACCAACTCGCCGGGCACCGCCGCGCGATGGGGCTACCCGGACAGGCCATTGCCTGGGGAGCGTGGTCGGAGATCGGCGAAGCAGCGGAACAGCGGGAGCGGATTGACCAACAGCGGTCAGCGCTTGGCGGCCGCTGGTTTACCCCGCAACAGGGTATCCGGGCATTCGATCAACTGGTGCGTCAGGACGCCACGACTTCCGTGGTGATGTCGATGGACTGGTCAGTGTTCGAAGAGGCGGTCGAAGATCGTCCTCCCTTCCTGGAGGACTTGCTGTCCGCCGATGCGGACGACGAAGCCGACGCCTCGGCCTCGTCAAAGGACCTGCTTTCCCAACTGCGAGAGGCACCTGCAGCGGCACCCGAGGACCTGCTTGTATCCTTCCTGCAGCAGGAGGTACAGGCAGTGCTGAGGTTGCCGACAGCGCCGGAACCCACAGTGGGATTTTTCGATTTGGGAATGGACTCACTGATGGCGGTAGAGTTGCGGAATCGTCTGAACCGGGCATTTGCCGATGAGTACGTGGTCCCCAACACCGTGGTATTTGACTACCCGGACATCGCCAGTCTCGCCCGCCATCTGGTCGAGGAACTCGGCGAAGTCAGCGATGCGCCCGCCCCTCAGCCTCAGGTGCAACCCGAGCCAGAACCGCAGACGGCAGTGCAGCGCGAGGACGACGGTATTGCAATCGTGGGCATGGCGTGCCACTTCCCCGGCGCTCCGGATCTTTCCACCTTCTGGCACCTGCTCGAAAACGGCAAAGACGCGGTGACCGACGGACGCCAGGATCCCGGTTCATGGAACAATCTCGCCAAAGACCTTCCACCCCAGTACGCAGCTTATCGCCGGGGCGGATTTGTGGAGGGCATTGATCAATTTGACGCGAGATTCTTTCGGATTTCGCCGATTGAGGCGCGCATTATGGATCCGCGGCAACGCATGATGCTGGAGACGACCTGGCAAGCGCTCGAGGATGCGGGGATGGATCCAGACGAATTGAAGGGCAGCCGCACCGGGCTATATGCCGGCATCGCCACCAGCGAATACCGGGACCTGATGACTGCCAGCGACTACGGCATCAGTTATCTGGGCACTGCCGCGAGCATGACGGTCGGGCGAATTGCTTTCCTCCTTGGTCTGGAGGGACCGACGATACCGGTGGAACTCAACTGCGCGTCATCACTGGTCGCGGTACACCAGGCAGTGATGGGTTTGCGGCAGGGCGAAGTAGATATGGCTCTGGTTGGAGGGACACACGCAGTTTTATCACCTGATTTAACCAGAGAAATGGCGGACCTGGGCATGTTGTCACGAGAGGGGCAGGGCAGGCCCTTCGATGCCTCTGCAGACGGCTTCACGCGCGGCGAGGGCTGCGGGATAGTCGTCCTCAAGCGGCTGAGCGAGGCAGAAGCCGACGGCGACCGCATCTGGGGCGTGATCCGCGGGTCTGCGGTCAACCAGAACGGAGCCAGCGCAGGACCCACCGTGCCAAATGGACCGGCACAGGAGCGGGTGATCGAAGAAGCGCTGTCGCGAGCGGGCGTTGCCCCATCAGAAGTAGATTATCTGGAAGCCCACGGAGGAGGGTCGGAGTTGGGCGATCCGATCGAAGTTCAGGCAGCGGCTACTGTTTACGGCAAGGGCCGCGAAGCAGACCGCCCGCTTTTGATCGGCTCAGTGAAGACCAATATCGGCCACCTGGAGCCAGCTGCCGGGGTTGCGGCTCTGATCAAGGCAGTGCTGGCGATGAAGCGAGGAAAGATACCGAAGCACCTGAACTTTGAGAATCCGAGTCCGCATATAGACTGGGATCGGTTGCCGGTACAGGTGACTTCCGAATTGACGGACTGGCCGAGCCATCCCGACCGACCGCCGCGGGCCGGGGTAAGCGCCTTCGGGATATCGGGCACGAACGCACATGTTGTCGTAGAGGGGTATGACAGCCCGGATACAACACCTGTGGGTTCAGCACAACCCGTTTCCCTATCCGTTCTGGATCTCCCAGACGAGGAAGAAGCGTTTGCTCTGCGCCAGACGCGGCTCCTGCCCCTATCGGGGAAATCCGATGAAGCTCTCCGGGATCTGACAGAACGCTATCTGTCCTGGCTTGAAGAGCTTGCCTCCGAAGATGTGGACCTGCTTGCCGACATGGCGTGGACAGCGGGTGTGGGACGCAGCCATTTCGACCACCGCGCGGGCATCGTATTCCAGGATGTTGCGTCTCTACGAGAAAAACTACAGGCACTCTCAGAAACAGGAGAAAGACCGGAACCGCGCACAGCGACAAAAATCGCCTTCGCGTACACCGGACAGGGTAGCCAGTGGATCGGCATGGGGAAAGACCTCTACGAAAGCGAGCCAGTAGTCCGAGCCGTTCTGGATCGCTGCGACAAAGTAATTCGGGAAGAGCGGGACACCTCGTTGCTGGACGCGATGTTCGGTCAGACCGGTGATCTATCTGACCTGCCTGCCATCTATGCAATGGGATCCGCGCTTACGGCACTGTGGTCAAGCGTGGGGATTCAGCCCAGCGTGGTGGTCGGGCACGGTATAGGGGAAATTGCAGCGGCACAGGCGGCGGGCGTCTTTAGCCTGGAGGATGGCTTGCGGGTTGCGCTGGAATGGGACACGGACAGTCTGGAAGCCACCCTCACAGACGTCACAATCGCATCGCCATCTCTGGTCCTTGTGAGCAGTGTGACAGGGGGCGTCGAAGTCCTCGACGCGGCGTATTGGCGTCGGCAAGCACAGGAACCGGCGGCATTGGACAAATGCGCGAAGAAGCTTGTGAACCTGGGAGTCAATGTACTCATCGAGATCGGCCCGAGTGCGGTGCCGGGACCGATAGAAGGCGACGCGAATCCACCCGTTGTATTGTCGAGTCTGGGAGACAACGGTTTTATAGAAGCAGTAGCAAAAGCTTATGAAGCGGGACTTTCGGTATCATTTCCCGGGCTATTTGCGGGAGAAACGCGCCGCCGCATCTCGCTGCCGAGCTATCCATTCCAGCACCAGCACTACTGGATTCAATAGCCAAAACGACCTGAAAAAAAATTTGACTTTACGCCTGCCGAACACTATCTTTTCGGTTCAAACCATCTACCTTACGAAAGGAGAGTAACAATGGCTTCAACCGCAGAACGTATCAGAAACCTCATCGCGGAAAATTTGGAAGTCGATGGACAGCCAATTGAGTTGCCCGATGATCTGGACATCAGCCTCCAGGAGGCCGGAATTTCCTCTGTAGATCTCGTCGCGTTCGCGAAAGTAGTCGCACAGGAATTCAACGTTGAATTTACGCTTGAAGATTGCGGTGATGTCAAAAGCGTACAGGAGTTGGTCGAGCGGCTGGACGCAGCTGGCTAAAATCCTCTCCAGCCGGAGAACGTACGCTTCTTAAAGAACAGGCCCTGGATGGAAATTCGGGGCCTGTTGGTTTATGGGGATTTGATGACGGTTCCGCTTATTCAACCTTTCACACTTCACACTTCATACTTCACACTTCACAATGAGCACCAATAACCCCGGCGGATCCTCACGCATCCGCTACCAGCCCGACGACAGGCTCTCGGCCCCTCTCTCCCTTGGCCTTGGCTTCCAAATCGCCGTCCTCAGTATAGCCGGCATCATATTGATCCCAACAGTCGTGATGCGCGCTGCGGGTGCGACCGAAGCCTATCTATCGTGGGCAGTGTTTACCGCTGTCGCGGTCGGCGGCGCAGCCACAATCCTGCAATCGGTCCGCATCGGCCGGATCGGCATGGGTTACATACTCGCTATGGGACCTTCTGCGGCCTTTATCGCGGTCTGCATCACAGCCGTTGCCGAAGGCGGTCCGGCGATGCTCGCCACCCTGGTCGTCATCACATCGCTCGTCCCCCTTGTACTTTCCCATCGGCTTTCGCTGTTCCAGCGCCTCTTAACCCCTACTGTGGCGGGAACAGTTATCATGCTGATACCCATCACGGTAATGCCAGCCATCTTGAACCTGCTGTCGGCCACACCACCCGGAACCCCGGTCCTATCTGCTCCGCTGAGTGCGCTTGCAACAATCATCATCATCAGCGGCACCGCGCTAAAGGCGACAGGAGCGTTGCGTCTGTGGGCACCGGTCATCGGCGTCGTCGCTGGCTCAGTAATTGGCGGCTTCTTCGGTCTATACGACACAGACCGCGTCGCCTCGGCTTCGTGGATCGGCATACCGACGAACGAATGGCCGGGCTTTGATCTCGATTTTGGACCGACATTCTGGGCACTGCTTCCGGCATTCTTGCTCGTCGCCGTAATCAATACCATCCGAACGATCAGCAGTGCCATCGCCATCCAGCGCATATCGTGGCGCCAGAGCCGGGCAGTGGATTTTCGGACAGTGCAGGGTGCGTTAACCGTAGATGGTATGAGCACTCTGATTTCCGGTCTCGCGGGAACAATGCCAAACACAGCCTATACAGTGGGTGTATCGGTGACCGAACTCACCGGGGTCGGCGCCCGCAGCGTCGGGGTTGCCACCGGGGCAGTGTTCATTGCGATGGCGTTTCTTCCGAAAGTACTCGCCTCAATCCTGGCGATACCAGGTCCCGTCATCGCGGCTTATCTCACCGTACTGCTATCAGCGCTCTTCGTAGTCGGCCTGAAGATAGTCGTCCAGGATGGAATCGACTATCGCAACGGCATGATTGTCGGCATCGCGTTCTTTGTCGGTGTTGGTTTCCAGAGCGGCCTGATATTTCCCGAATACATCTCGGAATTTGCAGGCGGTCTGTTGCAGAATGGAATGAGCGCGGGCGGTTTCACAGCCATCCTCATGACCATATTCGTGGAACTAACAGAACCTCGCCGCAGTCGGATAGAAACAGAGTTCGATATCTCCGCCCTGCCAAAAATCAGCGACTTTCTCGGCGCATTTACATCCCGCAACGGCTGGGACACGGCAATGTCGAACCGTCTGGACGCTGCCGCTGAGGAGACATTGCTGACACTCATCCCGCAAGATGAAGAAGAACGCGACCGACGGCGCTTGCGCCTTACCGCGTACAGAGAAGAAGGCGACGCAGTCCTCGAGTTCGTTATCGCACCCGGAAAGGAAAATCTTCAGGATCGACTCGCGCTACTCAATGCACAGACGGATGAATTGTCCAGTGAGCGAGAAATTTCACTTCGGCTGTTGCAGCATCTCGCGTCGTCTGTGCGCCACCAGCAATATCACGACACGGATATCGTAACCGTGCGCGTGAACGCACCTGTCTAAATCCAAAGAGGAATACTATGCGTATCGCGACGATATTTTTGAGTTTAATAGTCGCAGTTTGTGAAATACACGCCAGCGAGATGGATCTCCCGCCGCGCGGAGAAGGATCCATAGCTTTTGAGATTGATGTGTGCAGTTTTCTATATCGGGGCCGCGAGGGATTCGAAGAAGTTACCCTGCGGTTCCCCGTGGCGCAATTTGCATTTTTGCGCCAAAATTCGGGGATTTATCTCGCGCGGTACAAGCCCTCGCTGCGGGTCTTAAACGATGCCGGAGACGTTGTGCAGCAGGTGGAGGCAGAAAGCAGGCTGACAGCCGAATCGCTGGAAGCCACCGTCGATACAGACCGCATGGTATATGACATGGTACAGGTGCGCCTGCCCACAGGTCGCTATCGCGGGGAACTGACCCTGAGCGACTTGCAGGCCGACCGGGCGGGATTGGCGGTATTTTCTCTCGATGTACCCGCTTACGATCCCGGGAAAATAGGCATGAGCGATCTGTACCTGTCTTCCGGATTCAATCCACAGGGAGCTGGAGAAGCTCTTGAGATGTTTCGAAAAAACGGGCGCTTGATCCTGCCCAATCCAGCGCGGCAATATCAGCGAGGGACACCGCTCTACCTGTATTTTGAGGTGTATTATCTGGGCTATCAGAGCCACCGGATTGAGATGCAGATAGAAGACCGATACGGACATCGCCTCTGGCGCGATCAGCGGTCATTTCCCGGGTATCGGGGTGAAGTCAAATTCGCCGAAGGCATTCCCACTCGTGAACTTCTGCCGGGAACATACACGTTGCGGGTTCAGGTCGCGGCGGGGAGGGATACGCTCGTATCGGCCCGAAAATTTGAAATACTGGGCGACGCACTCGTTCCGGCTTCTGGCTTTGACGACCAGCGTGCAAAAACAGCGCAGCACTTATTAAAACGATTTGGTAGGTCTGAGGTTGAAACCGTATATACTGGCCTGGGACGCGCAGACCGCGCGGCATTCCTCTATGGATTCTGGATGGATCGCAATCCAATCGTGGCGCGGTCGTATTACAATCCACTGTTCGGTTTTGGTGCACCTCCCAACCTGAACGGGGCGATAATCACGGCCATGGGCAGGCGCAAAGAAATGGCAAAGCATCTCGACCCGCGCTATACAGCTCGACAGGTGCTGCCAGATACAGCAATGGCAAGAGATGCCCTGGCGGTGCTTGAGGAACTCCTCGATGAAGATGGAAAAGATTTAATGGGACAAGCCGCGCAGGGATATGCCTATTTGTTTGCGAGCAACTTACCCTATGCGGAACGGACATTTAACTCGGCATTGAACTCAGGCGGAGTATTGCCCGAAGTGTACAACGGTGTGGGAATATCCCACATGGGACGCAAGCGGTGGGACGAAGCCGTGACGGCTTATGGTCAGGCTCTCGCCCTTCGTCCCGACTGGAAAACCGCGCAGGTCAACCGCGCGCTTGCCCGCTTGCTCGGGGGTAAACAGCGAGCGGAAGACGCCTTGAAAGAGGCCATTGAAGCCTATACCCATCACCCTGAGTTGCTGTATTTGCTCGGGCGGGTGTTTGAACGCGAGGGCAAGATCGAAGCTGCCGAGAAAGCCTATACCCGACAGATTGTGGTAAACCCGATGCACGCGCGCGCGCGATTCGATCTGGGGCGAATATGGTTGAAACGGGGACAACGCGCAAGGGCGACGCATGTGTGGCGCGAACTGATGGACACGCGGCCCGAACTGCGCGAAGAATGCCTTCCTCTGCTCCTGGGTGTGTATCAACTGATGGGACAAACAGGAGAAGCGCAAAAGGTGATGGCCGAGTATTTGCGCACCGTAGATGACGACACGCGCGGACTTCTGCAAGACATCCGCCTTATTGCGACCCTGAAAGAGACTGCCACTTACGAGGCATTGCCGCCCGAGCAGCAACCGGACTTTGTGCGGATGTTCTGGCAGCGCCGAGACCCCACGCCAGCCACGCCGGGCAACGAGCGTCTGGTAGAGCACTATCGTAGGGTGCTATATGCGATGCAGCATTTTTCAACCGGGCGCAAGCCGTGGGACAGGCGCGGAGAAATTTATATTCGCTATGGAGAACCCGCGCACAAAAGCCGTTCGGGCAATGTGCGCTATGAGACGGACCCCGATGTCGTGCGGGTCAAGGAGCGGCTGTGGCTGGGCATTCCAGTAGATGGTCGCAAAGAGATAATCGCGCGGATGGGCAGGTTGCGGACATCTCTGCAAGATGTGGCGATCCAGGATGAATACGGGCTTGAGGTCACTGTAAACGATTTTGAGGCAATAGACTTTGAATTGAACCCCAACCGCTCCCGTTTTGGTGCCACATCTTATAACCAGGTAAGCACTGACCGCTACCAGCCCACAGTGGAACTCAGCGGCTATGATCGGGGTGCGAGCGATAAGACGGTGCGGGGCTATCCGCTCTATCCCATCGATAGCGGCACGCGCTGGGAATACTGGATTTATCCGGATGTCGCCGGGGGAATTGAAGTGGTATTCACAGCTTTAGATCGGAAAGGGAACTACATCTATCCCGATATCCCACAGGGCCGCAGCGAATCGCACTTCAACATGGCGCTGTGGACAGACCGACGGCCGGACCGGCAGGTGGCATCGGCCATTCAAGCGCAGGCAGATCTCATGCCGCCCTTTGATGATGTATTGAATTTCCATTTCGACGCGGTCGATTTCCAGGGAAAAAACGAGCACAGCCGCATGGAAGTGTATTACGGCGTACCCCTTGCCAATTTGCCAGACAGCGTACAGGCAACCGGTATTTTGGAACGGGGCATTGCGTTATTTGACAGCACCTGGAGACCCGTCTATCGCAAGATGGCACCCCTGCCTTTTGCGGTAGATGCGACAGATTCGCTGGGAGCGGGCGATCTCGCCGTTGATCAAATCGCCCTCAATCTACCGCCGGGCAACTATCACCTGGGGGTAGAGGTACGCAGCCCGAAAGGCAACCTGCGAGGCGCATATACCCGGTCGCTGACAGTGGAGCCATATACAGGTCCTTCGCTGATGCTTTCCGACATCGAGATGGCCGGTCTGGTGGTAGAAGACCCTTCCACAAAAGTAAAAGGTGGACACAAAGTCGTACCTATGCCATCCAAAACCTATTTGCCCGGACAACCCGTGACAATTTATTACGAAGTCTATGGGTTGACACACGACGAATTGGGTCAAACGCGCTACCAGATGGATTACCAAATATCACCCCGCAAAGGTAAACCCCTGGCCGTGACAATTTTGCGCGCGGTCGGAAAACTCCTGGGTATTGAACAAAAGAAAGTGGTAACGATTTCTTACGAACAAACAGGCACGCAGAAAACAGAGTACAATTATCTGGAGATTGACGTAAAGGGATCAGAGGCGGGGCGCTATGAATTAGAGGTGGCAGTGACGGATTTGCATACAAAAGAAAAAGTCGCCAAAGACGTGATATTTTTTATTGCCAGGTAAATCACGCACCGCCATAAGCTCTTGCAAAATACGTCTGAAACCCTTCTGGCCCGGGCCAGCCATCGAAAAGGCGACAATTCTCGGGCACCTGGCCCTCTGCACCATTTTTGAGCCAGTCGATCAAGAGTGGATCAGCTCCCCGGCGCTCGAGTTCAGAAAGACCAGCGGCATGCAGATTCTGGACGCGATCGGGATATTCTGCCGCCGTGTTGTCCAGCGAACCATAAGGCGTGAGCATGCAGTCTTCTGCTTCGGGTTGCCATTCCAGGTACCCGTCCTGGTCGAACACAGTGAAAAATCCGCGCTGTGGTGCCCACCCCCGGGCAGTGCCAGCAAGCGCGAGTTGTCGCATTCCCGCACTCCCTTCCCGTGCGGCGGTGAGGATATCCTGGCTGTCTATCTCTCCCGGAATTGGCGCACCGGTCAAGTTGGCAACAGTAGCGAAAAAATCCTGGGGTTGAAAAATAGCTGAACTGCGTCCCGCGTCGCCATCAGGAGTTTTGATAATAAGCGGAATGTGAATCTCCTGCTCGTACACAGGCGCGTACTTGCCAAAGCGCCCGCGCTCACCTACATTAGTACCGTGATCCCCAGCAATTATGATCGCGGTATTTTTGCTCAATCCCGTGGCGTCGAAAGCCTCGAGAAACCGCCCGAAGCAGTGGTCCATCCACGTAACTTTGGCGGCATAACTCGCTTTGAGGCGCGCTTTGGCTTCATCGGGCAAATTGGGGTTATTGCGTCCTCCGCCTTGAAAAGCGCGGGGATCAAGCCGCCCATCGTAACCGGGGGTCTTGTCGTATTTCAGCATAAAGGCCGGAGGCACGTCCCACGGTTCGTGGGGATCAAAGCAGTCAATCCAGAGAAAGAAATTTTCCCGCCGCGCATTGTCCCGCAAGAATTGGGCTGCGGTATTGAATAACTTCGCGCAATTCCAATCGTCTAAATTTGTGCGTCCCCGATTGGTACGGGCATACGTGTAATTGTGTTTTGTCAGATCCGCGTCTTTGCCCAGAACATCGAATAAGGGATCTCTGCTCCAATTGCTCGGCCACTGCGCTTCATCGTCCATCCAGGCGCGGTCAACCTCTGCCCCGCGAATAAATGTCCAGGTGTGGAAGGGATAATCAAATGCGTGCCCACCGTTGACGAGATGAGGCGTATCGTGAATGAGTTGTGTCGCGTATCCCGCTTCGCCCAGCACCGAGGGAAGAGACCGCGTGTCAAAAGGCAAGGGTTTCCAGGTGTGGAAGGGGCTGCCGTATTTTCCGGTCATAACATCCGTGCGATAGGGAATCGTGGGAAAGCTGGCGGCAAAAGCGCGGTCAAAACACCACGACTGTGCGGCCAAGCGATCGAGATTGGGCGTTTCAATCCAGTCATTTCCATTAGCACCAATATAGTCGTAGCGCATCGTATCAATAATAATGAGAACAATATTCATAGAATCTCCCTTCACAACGGGCGAAAGGTTTTTCGCCCCTCCCATTTATCTGTGTGTATCTGCGAAAAACGCTCAAATGAACTGGCCTGATAGGCGGCCAGTTGTACACCGCTCACTCGCGTTTTTTTCTGCGGATCACACTCCCTCCACCACAGATGGTCGTCTTCCTGCAGATGGCGGCGTTAAGATACGCCGCTGTTGATCTGATGGGTTGGTATAATCATCTGCATTGTAAAACTTATTGGAATATGCCAGATGGCCCGGCGCGTATTTATACAGAAATGCGCGGCGTTCATGGCCTGCTCTCCAAGGCATCGTGCCGTGCATCAGCGCCTCTGTAAAAATCAGCGCATCGCCTGCTTCCACTTCTGGTTGAACCATATAATCGGGAACGCGTTCAAAATTTCGCACTTCGGGTGGCACATTTTGGCCAAAATTGGTCTTATGGCTTCCGGGAATACACGTAAAGCCACCATCTCCTGCCTTTGCATCGGCCAAAAAGAACGTCACCACACTCAACCCATTCAGCATCTCACCTTCTATATACAGGTACTTGCGCTGACTGCCCGTATGCCCGCCGGGCGCACCGTGCAGACGACCACATGCAGCCCCCGGTCTCATAAAGATGCAATAGTCGTGATCGAGCCGAAAAGCTGGACCGAGCAATTCAATTAAATACGGCAAAATACGCGGGTGATCGATCAGAGCCTGTGTCTCTGGCGACCATGCAGACACGCGCCCCACTTGTCGGCGACCAACTCGCCCCTTTGAGTCCTTACCCGGATCGTCGTAATCGCGCACAAATGTCGCATCAGCGACTTCATTGAGCCGTTTGACTGCCTCGGGCGTCAACACATTTTTGATGACCAGATATCCCTCGAGGTCAAACATAAACCTTTCTTCTGGTGTCATTTCGCCCTCCTCTTTTAAATATAATTCGTCGAACCATCAGGCGCTTTAGTACTCCCCCGTTCCCAGTGGACGTATTCACCAGCCCTGATGACTTCTTCATTCACTTCCACACCCAAACCGGGGCGGTCTGGCCTCAGTTCCAAATATCCATCCACGGGCCAATAGGGTTCGTCCAACCAGTTCAGGGCATTGTTTTCATCGGGCAGGTGATATTCCAGAATTTTGAAATTGGGCGTGGCAGCGGCAAATTGGACATTGACCGCTGTAGCCAATGGTCCCATCGGATTGTGCGGTGCCACCGACACATAATGCGCCTGTGCAATCGCAGCGATCTTTCGCATCTCCAACAACCCACCGCATATACAAATGTCTGGCTGAATAATATCCGCGCCATCTTTCGACATCAAATCCAAAAACTCAAACTTCGTGTACAGAGATTCACCCGTTGCCAGCGGCACCTGCATTTGTGAACGCAAGCGCGCCCACGCATCGCTGTTCTCGGGCCTTAACGGTTCTTCATAAAAAAGTGGATCGTAAGGGGCAAGGGCGTTGGCTAGTTGCAATGCGCGAATTGGCTCAAAAATTTTGGCATGTGGATCAAATGCAAATTCCCAATTGTCATCTGAATACTTTCGCAATGCCTCGAAATAATCGGCGGCAGCCGCGCATACCCGACCCCACCGATCCGCACTGGGATCCAGGCGAAACGGACTGGTCTTAAATGCCGTAATGCCGTGATCTTCATTTAGCTGGCGCGCAACTCTTGCTGCTTCCCTGCCGTCTTTTCCACCGACACTCCGATAAACCTGAATGCGATCGCGCACAGCACCGCCCAACAGCATATAAACCGGCAATCCCGCAGCTTTGCCACTGATATCCCACAGCGCGTGGTCCAGACCCGACATAGCGGAAAGGCCTATTGCTCCGGGTGGAAATCTGAACTGCTGAAACAGCTTGAGCATGATATACTCAATCCGCCGCGGATCTTCGCCTTTAACCAGTTGAAAAATATAATCCATCGTTGGACCAATTGCCAGATCGGGACCGGGGCTATAGCACTCTCCCCATCCGTAAATGCCTTCGTCAGTTTCGACCTTCACCAGCGCACGAGACCGCTGCCCCATGCTCGCCATAAACGTCTTGATTGCTGTGATCTTCATATCTATCCTCCCACTTTGCACGCCACGCGATAAACATCCGTTCGCGCTGTAAAAAACAACGTCTTCCGATCTTCGCCGCCCCAGTTCAAATTGGCAGCGGGAAGAGGCAGTCTAATTTTCCCAAGAAGGTCACCCGCGGGATTAAACACCCACACAGCCCCAGGTCCCGTGCAGTAAATATTCCCATTGCGATCCAGCTTCATGCCATCGGGTGCGCCATCTTCATCGCCTTTCAGTTCCGCCAATACTCTGCCATTTGCGAGAGAGCCATCATCCTGCACATCAAATGCGCGAATATGTCCCCGCTGCGTGTCATCGACGTACAGGGTCTTTTCATCGGCTGTTATCGCCAACCCATTGGGGCGTTCAAAATCGTCAATCAAAAGAACGGGCTCTGATTCGCCTACAGGCAGACGATACACGCCCAGAAACGGCAATTCCTGTTCTGCCACCACGCCGTGGCTGCTCGACAGACCATAAGGAGGATCCGTGAAAATGATGTCCCCATTCTGACATACAACCAGATCATTGGGCGAATTGAGTTTTTTGCCCTGATAGGAATCCGCCAGCGTCTTCAACTCGCCATCTGCCTCAACGCTCACCCGCCGGCCAGAGTGCTCGCACGAAAGAAGCCGCCCCTGTCCATCCAGGGTCAATCCATTTGAATGATAACTCGGCTGACGATATGCGACTATCCCCCCTTCTGGCGTCCACTTAAAAATGGTATTTGCCGGAATATCCGAAAAAAACAAACAGACTTGTGCGGGGTCCCAGACCGGACCTTCGGTGAACTGAAACCCATCTGCAACCAATTCGGGTTCTGCCGCGGGATCGACCAGATCAGCCATCTCGTCCCGAATAACTTCAATACCCATTGTGTCAACCTTTCATAAAAAGTTGTAAAAAAACAAAAAATAGTTATGCGGTCACTTCCTGAAATGAAAATTCTCAGAGTCCTGCATTTGCTTTGGCGTGTTCAATTGTCATACTTACCAGATTACCCTCTTCATCGAGATCGACATAGATGTTTTCATTGATTTCTCTGGTCTCAAAAAATTTTTTATCTACAAATTCAACCAGTGCCGTATCCGTATCGGAAAAGTATCGTACTTTCATATCTCAAAGTCTCTATTAAAAAAAGCCTTGTGAACCTTTTCAACGTCTTATATTAAGGGTAACGAAACAATTTAAGAGCATTTATATACATCGGCAACCGTTAAAGGAGGGGTTATGGAGCGCGTAATCAGCCTGCTGGGTCTGGTGGTCATGATGGCCCTGGCCTGGGCTATGAGTGAGCACAAAAAACAGGTGAGTTTTCGCGTAGTATGGGGCGGGCTGTTGTTGCAGTTTGTCCTTGCGGTATTCATTTTGAAAACGTCAATAGGTGCGGCTATATTTCAAAGCATTGGAGATTTTTTCACCGCCACATTGGGCTTTGTCGATGCGGGCACAAGCCTGGTATTTGGAGAAGAATACCTCCACCATTTCTTTGCCTTCAAAGTATTGCCCACCATCATCTTCTTTTCATCATTGATGTCCATCCTCTATTATCTGGGCATTATTCAAAAAGTCGTCGAAGCATTTGCATGGGTCATGCAACGCACATTGGGAACTTCGGGATCGGAAACACTCTCTGCAGCGGCCAATATTTTTGTCGGACAAACAGAAGCCCCGCTGATGGTGCGTCCATACATAAGCAGCATGACAAAATCGGAACTCATGGCATTGATGGTCGGAGGCTTTGCAACCATCGCCGGTGGCGTTCTGGTCGCCTATGTGGGCATGGGCATTGACGCGGGACATCTCGTAGCCGCGTCGGTCATCTCCGCACCCGCAGCACTGTTGATTTCCAAATTGATGATTCCCGAAACCGAGCAATCCGTGACCCTGGGACAAGTTGAATTAAGTGTGGACGAAAAACATGCCAATATCGTGGATGCAGCCACCAACGGAGCATTAGACGGCATGAAGCTAACCCTCAACGTCGTCGCAATGCTCATCGCTTTCCTTGCCCTTGTCGCACTGGTCGATGCCATTCTCGGACTGATTGGTGGGTGGATTGGCGCGCTCCTTGGATATAACTGGCACTGGTCCCTCGCCGCACTCTTCGGTTATGTCTTTGCACCATTTGCCTATCTGCTGGGCATCCCGTGGGCCGATTGCTTTTATGCCGGGGAATTACTGGGCAAGAAGATGGTGCTCAACGAATTTATCGCCTATGCACAAATGATGGAATGGTCCCAGCCCGATTCCGGCGTGGTCTTGAGCGAACGGAGCACCTTGATCCTGACTTATGCACTGTGCGGCTTTGCCAACTTTGGCAGCGTGGGCATTCAAATCGGCGGCATCGGCGGCATTGCCCCAGAACGCCGCACAGAATTAGCCATCCTCGGCATACGCGCCATGATCGGCGGCACACTCGCGATGATGATGACTGCCTGTGTTGCGGGTATTTTGATCTAAAAAAACGCGGTTGGTTGACTTTTATGGTTGGGTATAGTAACTTCGAACATAACCGGCAGTTCCGACGAAGCGACGACGACTTAGAAACCGATGGTCGTCCAGGGGGCGATCATAGAGAGGTTAATAGGTAAAAAATGAAAAATATTGTTTTACTTATCACCGATACCTTTCGGTATGACAATCTCGGCGAGCGGGCGAGACGTCCGATTCGCACGCCAATGCTCGATAAATTTGAGGCAGAACGAGCGACTGCTGTTGACAAATTCTATATGAGTAGTTTCCCGACGGTACCGCACCGCACAGATATTATGACGGGAACAGTCGGGTGGCCCCACTACCCGTGGCAGCCAATCGATCTGAGCGGACGGAACATCACCGCGCAACTTCTGAGTGAGCAGGGATACGCAACGCAGCTCATCTGTGACACCCCGCACCTGTTTAACACACGGTTCCAGCACTGTTTCGATGCCGCTTTCCAGCATCGTGGACAGGAAGGAGACAAACCGCTTCTCCACCTCAACGATGAAATAAAAATCGTTATGCCGAATGAAAAGACGCGACCGCATCCATCATACCGCGGACACACCCTACCGAACACGCACCGCTGGACGAACCGCTACTACCAGTACGAGGCGGAAACGTTCTCCAGTAGGACTTCCGAGACTACAATTCGATGGTTGGAGGAAAACCACCGCTCGGGTCCCTTTTTCCTCTGGGTTGACTTCTTCGATCCACACGAACCGTGGGACCCACCTGAATACCTTGTCAAACGATACGATCCAGATTATACCGATCCACCGATGATACATCCGAACTACGGTCTGTCGTCCCTCTTTACGGATGCGGAATTGCACAACCTCTGGGCACACTACGCAGCAGAGGCAGAACTCATTGACCGACACATCGGACGGGTTCTGCAGAAAGTGGAAGATCTGGAGTTATGGGATGATACCCTCGTCGTTGTGCTTTCCGACCACGGCATGTCCATCGGTGAACACAGTAGAACGGGTAAATCCAACATCGATCCAGACGATTCACGCTACTGGCCCACGTATCCAGAGATTAACCATGAGATGTTCCTGATTGCTGGTGGAGATGTTCCGTGCGGGCAACGCCTCGATCTTATCGCGCAACCGATGGATATTATGCCGACACTCTGTGAATTGGCTGGTGTTACCTTGGATCTACCCAAACCATTTGAGGGACATTCCTTCACACAGGCTCTCCTTAACGGTGATACACAACACAGGGAATACGCCGTAACAGGTTGCCATATCGGCGCACCGGACGGGAGTGTACCACGTCGCGCAACAACGCCGTTCCTCGTCACCGAACGCTGGGGATACGCACCTGTCGGTGAATACGGTAGACCGGAACTGTTCGACCTGCCCGCAGACCCCATAGCGGAGAACAACATCGCTACGGATAACATGGAACTCGTCAAGGAATTGCATGAACTCTTTATGGCGCATCTCACGGAGCATAATGCGCCTGAGAAGTTCCTTGATCTCTGGAAGGAAGAACCCTCTGGCGACGGACGCGGCAAATGGTCGATCGACTATCCCGACGAGTCAGATGAATAGAAATTGGTAAAAGGCGAGACACCGAAGTGTTCCGCCCTTTTTGTATTCATTCTTTATCCATGCACCGACGCTCAAATCTCAAAAAGCTTCGGATGCTCCCCACCTCAGAAAGGGATGATCTGGTTTCAAATTTCCTTTTGCTTTTCATTCCCAAATGAAGTACTGAAAACCTAAGTATTATCAGGTACATCAAGCACGGCATCAAGCTGATCCATCACTTTGTGAAACGCTTCGACGTAACAGGACATCAACTCGAAATCGTTGGGTGGGTTGACATCGAAGATATAACAGTGAGAATCAATGAATTCAACAGTTCGAGGATAATCCTTTGTCTTATATTCAACCGTCGACTGATTACATCGCCACGGACAGCCTATCCCGTAACCAATCCGATTCTGGAAAATCTTTTGAGACGGCACGGGGAGCCGTTGCCACTGTCCGGTCGGCACCCCCTCAGCGCGTAGTGCCGCTTGCACCTTCTCACGCAAGGTTCGTGCGGGAATATCCAACCCCAACGCCTCTGGATCGAAACCGATAACATAGTTGTAATACACCGGTTCACACGCTTCTGGCGTAACAGGCGTTTCGATGCCGTCAATTTCATCCAGATGTTCGGTAAGATAGTGGCAATTCCTGATCCGCAGCGCGTTGTTCACATCAAGCCGTTTGAGCTGGCTACGGATGAACGCTTGACTGAACATATCCCCACGATACATCCACCCAAGCCCGTAAGCATTGTACTCCTGTTCCTCGCGTTCCCTACCCGGCACGACGATTTCCCCGAAATACTGCAATAACGCTGCGCGTTTGTAGATTTGCTCATCATCCGTTGTGAACAAACCGCCTTGACACCCACTACTCAGCGTCTTTGAGGCTTGCGTGCTGTAACCCGCCGCATCGCCAAATGACCCACAAAGCTTGCCGTTATAATATGCCCCGTGTGCCTGAGCGACATCCTCAATAACTTTCAGGTCATGCTTCTTCGCAATCGCTAAAATCGGATCCATGTCGGCGGGCATACCGTGGATATGAACCGGCATAATCGCACGTGTTCGCTCCGTGATTTTCGCTTCGATGTCGTTTGGGTCAATACAGTAGGTTATTGGGTCAATGTCAACAAAGACGGGAATAGCGTTGTGATGGAGAACAGCTGCTGCCGTTGCCCAGAAAGTGAAGGCAGGGATAATGACCTCGTCACCCGGCTCAATGCCAACACCTGCGACACACAGATGCAACGCAGCGGTTCCGCTGTTGACCGGGATGCAATACTGGACACCCATATATTCCGCCCATTCCTTCGCGAGACCTTCGGATTGGATCCGTTGCTGTTCCGTAATTTTTTCGGAGGCGATAACCTCGGCAATCGCGTCTTTGTCGGATGGGGTAACCTGTGGCCACGGCTGAATTAATCCATCAGGGACAGTCCCTTTACCACCATATATAGCGAGTTTTGCTGCCATGAGCGACCTCCTTATGCGCCTTTAGACCGCATAGAAATGGGGACGAGAACAAAAGACACCGAATTAATTTACGGGCATTTACAGACATCAGCAACCGTTAAAGAAGGGTCTATGGAGCGCGTAATCAGCTTGCTTGCAATGATGATGACCGCTTGTGTTGCGGGTATTTTGATCTGACATCTAAAACCACCATCCCGCAGACAATGTGCACACCCCTCAATGAGCTGTTGGTTGACTTTTGTTGTTGGGTATAGTAATTTCGAACATAAGCGGTTCATGCCCCTTGCAATCAATTCCAAAGGAGAAAATGATGGATACACTCGATGTGCGAGGCTTGCCCGATGAATATACCATCTGGTTACAGAAGATGGTTGATAGTTTACGGGAACAGACCCAGCACAGAAAGGCGTGCAAAGACAAAGAAATCGTGTTTGCGACGCATAAGTCCTACCTGATTGGCGGGTATGATCGAGCAGCGGCTTATGAGCCATAATCCCGAGGACCTGGCGTTACTGGACACCATATCCTGATTTATGGAGATTTTTGCAATGAATTGTTTTGAGTTGGACCAAGCACAGCAACTGTTCCCTGAACTCGTTGAACGAGCTAGGCGTGGCGAGAATATCATTATTACAGAGCGCAATCAGCCCGTAGTCAAATTTGTGGCTGTTGAGCAGATTACAACTACCCCAGCAGTTCCGACGAAACGACGACGACCTGGAAGTGCCAAAGGGCTTGTTCATATAAGCGATGATTTCGACGAACCGCTCGAAGATTTCCGAGAATATATGTGATGCGCCTTTTACTCGATACGCACAGTTTTTTATGGTATATAGAAGACGATGACAGGCTCAGCCAGAGAGCAGAGCAAATGATCTCTAATATAGATAATGAGGTGCTGCTGAGCATAGGAAGTCTGTGGGAGATAGCTATTAAGTATGGTATCGGTAAGTTGAGCCTGTCGCGTGCCTTCAGCGAGTTCATCCCAGAGCAACTTCTGATAAACCAAATAGATGTACTACCTATCTCATTACCTCATCTTGCGAGATATACCGAACTTCCATTTCATCACCGCGACCCGTTTGACCGCTTGATCATTGCACAGGCTATGGTAGAGAACATACCAGTGGTTAGCAGAGACAGACCCTTTCAGGAGTATTCAATTGATGTGATATGGTAATCGCCACAGGTAAGAAGTCTTCACCAGCATGGGAATGATGAGTGCCTGTGTTGCTGGTATTTTGATCTGAGAAATGCAAAAAGGAGATACCGTCTGGTATCTCCTTTTTAAATTGTCATCTACATAGTGTTCTCAAAAAAACAGGGACGCACCTGGCGTCCCTGGGGTAGAAACAATCGAACACGCGTTAATTCCCTATACGGGCGACGGTTCGATGGGTCATGTTAATAAACAAATTGTCCTATATAAGCAGCAATGTCAACCTATTTTTGGAATATATACAATTATAAATCACCCATGAGACCCCTTGACGCCAATTGGCCAATTAGGGGAGTCTATGCGTACATCTTTCATAAAGTTCTCAATTTCTGCGATCACATCCGGATGATCCGCTGCGACATTGTTTTCCTCGCCAATATCCCTGTCCAGATCGTACAACTCAAGCGGTTCGTCGAGCAACCGGGGCGACGGATTGCGCACGGCCTTCCAATTTTTCCAGCGCACAGCCTGTTTGAAGCCCCCGCCAAAGCGCTCCCAGTACAAAAAGCGTTCCCCAATATCCCGTGATTCATCCAAAAGCGTCGGCAATATGCTCACGCCATCCATATTATCTGGCGCGTCTGTGCCGATCACGTCTGCAACCGTAGGCATAAAATCGGCATAATACCACACCTGATCGCTCACAGTACCTGCCGGAATGCGCGCCGGCCAATGCACAATCATAGGCGTGCGCAAACCACCTTCGTACATCGTCCCTTTTTGCCCGCGCAAAGCACCACAACTGCCAAACGGTTCCCACCGGCGCGCAGCCCCGTGGTCAGAACCAAAAAACAAAAGCGTATTGTCCTTTATATCCAGTTCGCGCAACAAATCCGCAATCTGTCCAACCTGCGTATCAATTTTTGTAATCATCGCCGCATAAACTTTCTCATCATCTGTCCAGGGTTTACCGTCCCAGGCACTCGCATCGGGAATTTCATATCTCCCGTGCGGCAATGTCCACGGCAAGTACAAAAAAAACGGACCATCGCTATTGTCGCGAATAAAGCCACAGGCAAAGTCAAAAATCATATCGTGAGAATAGTCGTTCTCCTGGCTGTCCAGATTGCCTTTGAGAATAACCTTCTCTTCGTTGTGCCACAAATAAGGCGGATAATACGAATGCGCGTTGCGCTGGTTGAGATAGCCAAACCATTCATCAAATCCCTTGCGGGTGGGAATACCCGTCGTATCGGGTTCACCCAACCCCCATTTGCCGGTTATCCCAGTGGTATATCCCGCCTCCTTGAGCATCTCGGCAACCGTAAAATCCTCCGGCTCGAGCGGTACCCGTTTCTGCTCTCCCACACCGCCCACAATGCCCATATTGTCGCGCACCCTCGTGTGTCCACTGTGCAAACCCGTCATCAAAACCGCCCGAGATGGCGCGCAAATAGGAGACCCGGTATAACACTGCGTGAACCGCATGGATTCCGACGCAAGCTGATCCAATCGGGGTGTGGGAATAACCTTTTGCCCATAACAACCCAGATCGCCATAGCCAATATCATCACAGAGGATAAAAATAATGTTGGGCAATGACATCATATATTTTCCGATATCTCACTCTTTTACCAATGCCAATTTTTGCGCGTAAACAGCCCGATCCTTTAACAGACGAACAGCCTCCTGAAACTGCTTGTCCCCCTTCAGCGCCGCTAAAATTTTGCCATTAGTGCCCCACACGCGATTGGCCAATGCCCGTTCAATCTCCAGCCGGATATACGGCTTGGCCCTGTCATAATCTGCTTCGCGCTCGCGCTCTGCAACCTGTGACAATTGATTGAGCGCTACGGTAGCATCGTCTGTCAATACATCCTTTTCTTTCAGTGATTTTTCGACTTCTTGCACTTGAATCTCTGTATCCGTTTGATATGAAAAACCACCGGCGTTGACCGAATCTGCCATGAAAGTCCAGAATTGATCGACAATATCTTCGGGCAATGTGTAGTTTTCAAATCGACTGGGGAATGATTGTTTCGTTGCAAAATCAACCGCAAAATCAAAAATCAGGCCTTTGCGCAATAACGCCAGCACCAGCCGCGGCCTGCGCTCTTGTTGCACCACCACATCGGGCTTAATCCCACCACCACCATAAACTTTGCGCTTGTTCACGCGCGTTGTAAATACCTTTTCAGGATCGATATCTTCGGGTCCGTTATGCGCGCTGGAAGCCAGACCCAACAACCCTTCTAATCGCATTCCAAGGACCTCTTCTGCCAGGTGATTTTCCAGACCAAATCTTTCCTCGAGTTCTGTAATAACATCTTCTCGCCGTTCAGCCTGACCTATAATGCCAAAGAGTTCATAAGCCGAGACCTTGGTTGAATTTCCCACTGTAATCTCAATGGGACCGCCGCGATATCGGCGTTTTTCAGCATTGTGAATGCTGCGCCCGCTCGGCGTATAATAGGCTGCTGTCGTCAACTTCAAAGCTTTATCGCCATCACGACCCAATGGACGCACGGTTTGTACAGAGCCTTTCCCAAATGTTTGCGTGCCCACAATCAAACCCCGATCCCAATCCTGAATTGCCCCGGCGACAATTTCTGATGCACTGGCACTGCGCTCATCAACCAGGATCACAAGTGGAATATCGGCGGGCAATATGGGGTCGTGCCGCGTTTTGTGACTGCGACTCTGCTCGCGAAGGCGACCTCTGGTTGACACCACCAGATGATTGGATGGCAAAAACTTATCGACCACATCAACCGCTGCGTTGAGCAGTCCGCCAGGATTGCCGCGCAGGTCCAGGACAATCCCCGTAGCACCATTGTTGAGCGACTTTATCACTGCCTGTTGCAACTCCCCTCCCGTGCGTTCAGTAAATCGAGAAGAGCTGAGCCAGGACATGGAAATATAACCGATATCGGGATCTACTTCGCCCGGAATTTGTACACTTGAAATGTCAATGCGCGCCCGAATAATTGGCTGATCAAATGGTACCTCCATCCCTGGTCGTTCAATTTTAATGGTCACACCAGCACCTGGATCACCCCGTAAAATATTGACAATCTCGCGCAGTTCCTTGTCAAAAGTCGGATCTCCTTCAATGGCGATAATGCGATCTCCTACAACGAGCTTCGAGGTGTCCGCAGGCGTGCCTTCAATAACATTCATCACAACTGGCGGGCCATCATCCTTTCCCCGTTTGCTGATCATAATGCCCAGCCCACCAAATTTGCCCTGCGTTTCGATCTGGAGTTGCTTGAGGTCTCTACTATCAAAAAAGGTGGTATAGGGATCCAGATCCCACAACATGCCGGAAATGGCAGTCTTGCTCAAATCCTCTGCCTTCAACTCATCGACATACTCGTTGAACAGCAGGGTATAGGCCTGTTGAATCTCATCAAACCCGCGCCCCAATTTTGCATACGCATCTTCGCCGGTCACCAACCGGGAATCGAGCACGAGATAAACACTCAAAACACCAATTAAAGTTGTAAAAACGGCAAGTCTTCTTCGGACAAACATAGGGCGCCTCCAGGCGATGTACAACTGCATCAGCAGTTCATTTTTGACAAACGGCAAGTTCACTTGAAATCATATCGCGATTATTTAGTCGCCGACATGCGATCGACAACCACCTTTTTAACATCTTCAAATACATCGCTTATGGGCTGAGAGCCATCAACCCTGAAAATGCGATCGGGTTCAGATTTATATCCCGCGGCAAAACCCTGTCGAACCCTTTGAAAAAATGCTTCATCTTCCTTCTCAATGCGATCTGCTCCGGATCCCCAACCGCGTTTTCGCGCAGTCTGTAAATCGACATCTAACCAGATCGTTATGGCTGGCATCAAACCACCCGTGGCCACATTTTGAATCATTCTCAGGTCATTGAGATTCAACCCGCGACCATAGCCCTGATAAGCCAGTGTGGAATCGATATACCGATCTGAAATCACCACTTTGTTTGCATCCAGCGAAGGCCGAATCACTTCGTTGACATGCTGTGCGCGATCTGCTGCAAATAAAAACATCTCGGCAGTTGCATCGATCTCGCCCTGTGGTTTCCAGTCGAGTACCAGGTGCCGAATTTCTCCTCCAAGTTCTGTACTGCCTGGCTCATAAGTAAATACAACAGCGTGACCGCTACTTCTCAGGTGATCAACCAGCAATCTGGCCAGGGTACTCGTCCCGCTTTTATCAATGCCTTCTAATGATATGAAAAGACCGGACATTTGTTCCCAATTTTTCTATAAAGAAAAAAAGAACCCGGCGATATGCCCCCGGGTTTTGTCATCCAGTATTGGACAATCGGGCCTATGATTTTGTCAGCTTTCGAAAGTGAATTACCCGCTCCAGCGCAGTAAAATTTCCCAACAGAGCAATTGCCCAGACCACAACGATCAGACCAATATCCCCAATCAGAGGAACGATCACCCCGCCAGCGCCAATGGCAATAACGCGCTCGGGCCGCTGCATAAATCCAACTTTGCACTCTGCTCCAAGCCCCTCAATGCGCGCGCGTACATAACTCACCATCAAAGATCCTGCCAGTGCAAAAAAGACCGCCGCGCTTGTCCAGAGATCATCAGCCCGTATAAAACTGATCGCAATGCCAAACCAGATGAAAATTTCGGAATATCGATCAACAGTGGAATCGAGAAGCGCACCAAATTTGGACTCTGTTTTGCCCTTGCGCGCCACCTGCCCGTCGAGGAAATCAAAAACACCCGCGACAAGCACCGTCAGCCCGGCCCACATATACAATCCAAAGCCAAAGAGCACCGCGGCACCTATATTGAAAACAAACCCGATCATGGTCAACAAATCGGGCGTAAAGCGCTTTTCTACGAGAAATTCTGTAGATGGTCCCAAAATCTCGGCGACATCATCTTTAACTTTTTCAATCACTGTAAACCCACAGAGAGTGAAGTTTTTGGTTGAATTTTCTAATGTTTAGAACAAATCCAAATATAGGCCAATTCTGCAGGTGTTGCAAGCGAAATATCCCTCCAAAATAGGTGAAAAAACAACCTGAACAGCCTGCATTTCAGTGGTGGGAAATCCGAAAAATAGTGTGGAAAAATATGTGGATAACTTTCAAAAGTTCGCATAATTTTAGTACTTTTATCCAATAAAATCAACCATTTAAATTGTTGATAATGTTATCCACTTTTCCACATTCAATGCGACACCTCCCATGAGTGTCCATATCTTCCCATCTGTCTATCGAAACACATCTATGCGCTTGATCACCACAGATTTTACAGGCCGATCCCCCGGTGCGGTTTCGGCCATTGCGATACTGTCAACCACATCCATTCCCTTTGTCACTTCTCCAAAAGCAGTATATTGATTGTCCAAATTGGGCGCAGTCCCATGCATAATAAAAAATTGTGACCCGGCACCTGCCGACACATCTGAAATGCGAGCCATGGAAAGAATTCCCGGTACATGTTTTGTGTCATTAAATTCATGAGGGATATGCACGAGGGGTCCCCCCATTCCATCATCGGACGGGTCATCGTCCTTTGAATTTGGGTCGCCGCCCTGAATCATGAAATTTTTAATTACGCGATGAAATTTGGTATTGTCGTAAAATCCGCTTTCTGCTCTGGTGATAAAGGCCAGACAATGAACAGGTGCTTTTTCGGGGTGAAACTTCAATTCGATATCGCCCATATTCGTCGCGATACGCGCCTTCACACCCCGAATCTGATTTACCAGAAATAGCATTCGGCTGCCGATCTCGCCAGTTCGCTTAATCTGGTTTTGCGCTTTGTTCAACGAGCTTTTCAACGACCGATTCTCATTGTTCAACTTCTCATTGGCTTGTTTTAAATCTTCCATTCCGCTACCTCCACAACTCGCTATCGAAAGACATATTCCCAAAAAAACAAATCGTTTCATAGACACACATATCTCCTTAAAAAAATAATACCCCCAAATCTCCCTTGACAGTGGTTCTTCTCCACGCTTTATTGTTCGCGCTATGGTGATACAGGCGCAACACAACGTCGGTCACCCATTGCGCCTATCGCGGGGCTGAAACGCCGCCGCGCAAAACAACACAAACCTCCACATTCCCAAGGACAACATCATTATGAGACTCGTTACATTTACGCACCAAGGACAACGTCGGCTCGGTGCCCGATCAGGCGATTCAATTATTGACCTCAGCGCTGCCGACCCGTCATTACCCTCCACCATGAAAGAATTTCTCGAAGCGGGCGATAATGCCAATTCCAGAGCCCAGGCAATAATTGATAGTGGGACGCATGCTATTTCTGCAACCGATGTCACCATTCATGCGCCCATCGACAACCCAGAAAAAATCATTTGCATAGGTCTCAACTACGCCGATCATGCCGCCGAGAGCAGTATGCCCATTCCCGACGAACCCATTGTCTTTTCCAAATACGCATCATCCATCATCGGTCCCGATGAGAATATCGTAGCCCCCAGCGCGAGTACCCAGGTTGACTACGAAGTCGAGCTCGTCGTCGTTATTGGCAAACGCGGTCGCAACATTTCTGAAGAAGATGCCCTCGACCACGTTGCGGGCTACATGGTTGGACACGACGTGAGTGCTCGTGATTACCAGCTCGAAAAACCAGGTGCACAATGGATGATGGGCAAAACCTTTGACACATTTGCTCCAATAGGACCTGACCTGGTCACAACCGACGATGTGCCCGATCCTCATAACCTGGGCATTCGGTGTATTCTCAATGGCGAAACAGTACAGGATTCCAATACCTCTCAACTGATTTTCGGCGTACCCAAACTCATTGCTTATCTCGCACATGTATTCACGCTTACCCCCGGAGATTTGATTTTTACCGGTACACCACACGGTGTGGGTATGGGGCGTGAGCCACAACTCTGGCTCAAACACGGCGATCATGTGATATGTGAAATTGATGGGTTAGGACGGCTCGAAAATCCAGTCATTTCAGATTGAGATCTCCCAAAGTCAATGGGAGGACTCTTGGAGGGACTTGACGTTTGGGAGGAATATTAAACGGAAGGCAAACGGCTCCGCAATTCTGCCAATTCGCGTTCGAGATGATCCAATCTGAGTGAAACTTCACGCTCGTGCAAGAACCGATCAGCGGTACCCATACTATCGTGTATGATCGAAAGCCTGCGCTTGAGCTGTTCGCAGATGTGGCCGACTTCAGATATATCGGCCTCGACCTGAGTCTGGCGTGTGCTTATTTTGCGAATCTCATCCTGTACATTCTGGATGTCAGATCGAATATCGACAAACTGCTTGGCGACCATTTGAGCGAAATTTTCTTGCGAAGACTCAACGGCATCGCGAACGGCTTCTCGAATAAGGTCGAGTTCGCCACCATCAAGGGCCATGGGCGAATTCCTGAAAAAGGCAGACGACGTCCGAAAAATAGCGATACTTAGACGAAAAAAAAGGAGGAGAAGGTGGGGAAATGGGGAGGATAAGCCTGACGATCTGGGGAGAAAGGGGAATCAGAGCAAGATCGGTTACCCTCCCCACCCAATAAAGAGAGTCTTGAGTCCAGGGGAATTAGGGATTAAACTGAATCTCGTTTCTCTTTATTTTTCAGGACGTTAAGTCCTTCATACACACAAACAAGTGTGTATGAAGGACTTTCTGTATGGGGAGATCCAGAAAGCAATTACCCAAATATACACTCTCAAGTTTGTGTTGTCAAGAGGAAATATCTTCATTTAACCTGTCTGTTTCTCAAGGATTTAGCTTGCCACGCGGCTCTTTTCGATTCATATTATGGCATCAAATTTTTAAACGCGACTGACCATTGGGAGAGGTGTATGAGGTTTGGTGAAATAATTAAACGCGCTCGTAATGGGCGATTTAGCCAGCAGGCGTTAGGTGAAAGTATTGGGGTGTGGGGCACGTATATTTATCAAATAGAAAAAGGGGAACGCATACCATCCGACGACGTGTGTGCGTATCTTGCAAAAGCACTCGATCTCGATCCTCAGAGGCTTCTTTTTTTAGTATATAAAGAACGCGCACAGAAAACACCTGAAGGCCGCAGACTTTTTTCTCAGATGGAAAAACTGATGATCGATCTGGTCATAAGCCAGGTAATTGTCAACCCCAAAATGCTCGATGCAGGCATTGTCAAAGCACTCCAGAGCCCCGATATTCGCAAAGTACTCAAGGACAAGCAGTGGTGCGAAGCCCTGAAGGAGAGTGCTTCAACCACAGACCGGGATATTCCCGAACTCATTAAGATCATCACCCAAATCCCCGTCCAACAATGGCAGGTATTGCTCAGTACAGCAAAAGCTTTTGCTGATATAAAATGAAAAAGAGGGGTTGGGGACTGGAGCGGTGCGCTCACCCCGTGTAACACCGCTACGAAGTAGCCTCTCTCG
>JAPOXY010000005.1:0-42460 GCA_026706845.1 Gemmatimonadota bacterium | reverse complement strand
AAAAAAGCCCGTTGCTCACGTTGAGAAGCGGGCTTTCTCTCTGGTTATATGATAAATAATTCGTTAATATAATCTTCTATTTACTAACTTACGTTCCACGTGGAACAGTATATGAAGGTGAGTGAGCGGGGTACAAATGGTTCAGACCAGTTCAACATCTTTTAAGAAAAACAAAGGAACGCTTTCGCCGTGAAAATGGTAAAGTCAAGGTGGTTTCTGCGGCATAAATGTGGTCTGGAACACCATTTGTAAACTCACGGAGAGAACCCGGTCCTTTCATTGCGATAAGTACGCCCTGGGGAGCGAGAAGGGGTTCAACCCAATGCCAGAGTTGAGGAAGCCTTGCTACTGCGCGCGCTGTACCAATCATAAATTTAGGAGAATCTCCAACAAGTGTCTCAGCGCGGCTTCTAATTGCAAAAGTGTTTTGAAGTTCAAGCGCTGTGATCGTTTCCCTGAGAAAAAGGGTCTTCATACGAGCGGGTTCGAGGAGATATACTTCGAGGTCGGACCTCATAATCTTGATCACAATACCCGGCAGACCAGCACCCGAACCCAAATCAAGGAGAGGACCATCTATTGGCAGGTGCGGTACCAACGAAAGACAATCGAGAATATGACGTTCCCATATAAAATTGCGGTCATTGCGGGAGATCAATCGAACACGAGCCGACCAATCGGTAAGTAAATCGACGTATTGCGTGAGCAACACGATCTGTTCTGGGGAAAAAGAAAGGTCAAGGGATCTCTCCGCAAGCTCAAAGGCTTCATCGGGTTGCATTGGATACACCTTTAGAAAAGGCAGTAAGAAGTATAGTGTAAGAGGGGAGTACACAGCCCAACGCACCAGCCACCAGACCTAACCCCTCTTTACATGTTTCACGTGGAACGGTGTATGAAGGCGAGTGAGCGGGGTACAACTGGTTCAGACCAGTTCAATCGAGCATAACACGTCGCTGTCCAGTTCAACATTATTTGCCAATACAAAAGGTCTTGAAGATTCGATCGAGAACATCATCCGGAGTAGTCTCTCCAATAATCGCGGCAAGCGCGTCCAGTGCAACGCGGAGATCCATGGCAATAATTTCTCCAGGATTGCCGAATTCAAGGCTTTGAAGTGCATGAGAGAGGCCCGTTGATGCCTGTTGAAGCGCGAGAACATGCCGTTCTCTGGTAACGATTTCTTCGGGTAGGTCGCTCTTTCCCAGGAGACTCTCACGAAGGCGATCCCGCAAAGAGGAGATGCCATCTCCTGTTTTGGCTGAAAGAATGATATGGGGATGGAGAGACTGAATGCTTTGCCAGCCGGCATGAATATCCAGATCGCTCTTATTGAGGACGAGAAACGCGTGATCATAACGACTGATGTTGTCCAGACCCGCGCAAGGCGGAGGAAGCGATCCATCCACGATATAGAGAACAATAGCTGCGCGTTCTATAAATTGTTGAGACCGGCGCGTGCCTTCTCTTTCCACCGGGTCATCAGTGTCGCGAATACCAGCAGTGTCAACCAGTGTAACAGTAATGCCATCGAGATCAATTTGCTCTTCAATTGTGTCGCGAGTTGTACCTGGAATATCTGTAACAATCGCACGGTCTTCTTCAAGGAGCCGGTTGAGAAGGCTGGATTTTCCCACATTGGGTTGACCTGCGAGGGTGATCATAGCACCTTCACGAATAATTTTTCCGCGGTCATACGAAAGAATGAGGTCTTCAATATGATTCAAAGCCTGCGAGAGCGGTGGCTTAATCATCTCGAAATCTATCTCTACATCCTCGGAAAAGTCTAAATTAGCTTCGAGAAGCATGGCTGCCTGACGAATAGACTCTGCCATTTTTACGAAACGGCGATGAAGCCCACCGCGGAGTTGAAAAAAAGCAGATTGGAGGCTCAGATCGGATTTTGCGGTGATCATATCAGAAACGGCTTCGGCCTGTGAGAGGTCCATTTTACCGTTGATAAAAGCTCGTCTGGTAAATTCTCCAGGACCAGCTGGTCGGGCGCCTCCTTGAAAAATGGCTTCCATAATCCGTCTGAGGAGAAATGGCCCTCCGTGGCAGTTAAATTCAACTGTATCTTCACCGGTAAAGGAATTGGGAGCGCGCAGGACCGAGACCAAGACCTTGTCAAAATCCCGACTCTGAATGTAGAGATGTCCAAAAGAAAGTTGGTGAGAAGGAAGGTGACTGAGGGGGGTTTTGCCTCTGAAGAGACTTTCTCCAATAGAGATGGCATCTGGTCCGCTGAGCCTGATGATGCCAATTGCACCTTCGCCTGGCGCAGTGGCGATTGCCGCGATAGTGTCGTTGTCAGACATAGAAATAAACCAATCAGGACGTGCCCAACATCGATTTGGTTTTTTCCATGATGATCTGCTGGGCGAGGGTCAGCACATTGTAGAGCGTATAGTAAAAGACGAGGCCAGAGGACATACTCCAAAAAATATAGGTGAGAAAGATGGGCATAATATAGACGAGAATAGCCTGTTTGGGATCCTTCATCATCATCTTTTGCTGAATAAACATCGACACGCCCATTAGAAGGGGCAAGAGGTGCAGGTCAAAACCGCCAATGGGGATGGTATCTGGTTGGGAAAGGTCGGTTATCCAAAGCGCGAACCCAGCTTGTCTCAGCTCAATAGTGCCGCGGAACAGAGAGAAAAGAGAGAAGAGTATGGGCATCTGTAAGAGCATAGGCAGGCATCCACCGATGGGATTGATTTTCTCCTCCCGATAGAGTCTCATCATGGCCTCGTTCATTTTCTTCTGGTCGCTACTATAACGCTCGCGAAGTTCGGCAATTTTGGGTTGGAGAGTCTGCATTTTGGCAGTAGATTCAAGACTCTTGTGCGTGAGAGGGAAGACAACGACCTTGACGAGAATAGAAAAAAGAATGATGACCACGCCATAATTTGGAACCAGAGCATGCATGGCGAGGAAGGCTTTGAGAATTAAAATTGTAACTGGCTTGAGAATGGAGCGAACAAAATAAGGACCGTAATCGACAAAGTCATCGAGGTCCAGTTCTCGTTCAAGCCCATCGAGATCGCGATTTTGCGCACGCAATATGTCATAAGAAATTGGGCCAATATATGCGGAGTAATTGATAATATTAAGCCCAGAATCAGCGTACATATCAAAAGCAAAATCGCGATAAGAAAAGCCAAATGGATCAGTCTTATTATCACCGTATAAGGCGAGGTCATAACGACCTTCGTCGGGGATAACCGCGGCGAGGAAATATTTATTTCTTATGCCAATCCAGGTTAGCTGACCGCTCGGGGGTGTCTCTTTCTCCTGGAGGCGGTCTGTATCCCAGGTTTCGACTTCTCCCCCCATGTAGGTGACGATTTGTTCGTAAACACCTTCGTAAAAACTCTCTGAAGTCCCGCGCTTATTTTCTGTGTCAGCGAGAGCACCATCCCATGTTATCGCCAACTTATCATCTCGAGCAAGACCTTCTGTTATGACGGAAACGTGAATGCGATACCGGTTGCCCTGAAATCGAAAACGTTTCTCGACTGGACCACGCTGAGATTGAGCGCGAAATACAATCAGGTCTTGCGTATCACCAGAAATTTCGAGGCGGTCTCGGTCGGGAGTAAACTCGAGACCATTGAGAGACTCACTCGCAAGAGTAGCACCGAGTCCAGCACTGTTGGGTGCGATCAATTCCAGCCAATTGCCATTGAGATCAAAATAGCTCTTGAGTTGCCAACTGGTAATCACCCCACCGCGCGTGGAGATGACAGCGCGGTAGAGTTCCGCATCTATGACAATATCACGTGCCTGGAACGTCGTTGAAGGGGCTGGACTTTTGTCCTGGATAGGAGCGGGTTGGGTTTCAGGTTGTTGCGCGGGTTGAGATTCGGAAGGTGCATCAGTAATCTGCGCTGGATCAATCTGGCGAGGGGCAGGTTTTTCTACAGGATCACGACGCTGAGGTTTGTCACCTTGAAAGAATTCCATATAATACGGCATCAGTATCAAGATCAGGCCGATTAACGCAAAGGCAAATACTGTACGTCTATCCATAGATTCAGTCTTTCTGCACAGAAAATAACAAAGGAAGGGATTGCAAAAACGGATCAGGGGTCGATAAGACCGAGCTTTTGAAATGCGAAGTGTAGTTCAAGGCGGAGTTCAGTATAAGAGACACCGCAGGCGTGGTCTCCTATGGAGATAAGTACCAGACGGTGAGGATGGCCTGAAGGTATTAGTTCGGAACATACTGCACGTACTTGCCGGCGGATGCGATTGCGCCGAACCGCGGTTCCAAATTTTTTCCGAATTGAAATGAGCGTTAGATCCATCTCGGAAGTACCAATCCGAACATGAACCCAACGCCCACGAAAGATCTGGCCGTGCTGTCGCATTTTCGCAATTTCGCGTCGAATACGCAGGTTGGGTGTTCCCATAACACACCTACATATCAATGCGACAGTTGCTTGCGACCCTTTCGGCGCCGTCGATTCAGGACATGGCGACCACCAGGAGAACTCATGCGAGCGCGAAAACCATGTTTATTCTTGCGCTTGCGATTATGTGGTTGAAACGTGCGTTTCATCAAACCACCTCGTATCTACAAAAATTTCAATTATCTATATCGACAAAGAGTTTGGAATATAGAAGTGTGTATCTCCTTTGTCAAGCTATTTCCCCGTGACTGGGAGGCTGTGCAGGCATACTACTATATATAGTGTACATTTTTTTTGTACACTATATATTGACTTTTTGCTATTATTTTACTATTTTTCAAATGTTTATTAATATTTTTCTTTTGCAAAACACTCTTGACACCATTTATTTCATTGCTTAGCTTTCGGTTAGCTTTCAGAACTTTTTGAAATTCACTTTTGAAGTGGACTCTCCCACCGTGGTCTGCTGTTAAGAATAACCGAAGTATTTCGATTTCAAAGTTTCAGAATACTTTCAATTTCCTTCCTATAATTGAGTTCCCCCCATTTTCTGAAGCGAAGTCAACCCCCCGTATATTCGGTTTTTTTCGGACAACGGTTTCCAGCACGTTAAGTATCCTATTGATATTCCTTTAGTTGGCGCGTGTTTGCCAGCCATAGACGGTATTGCCCTATGGATGAACGCTCTTCTGACTTATGGAACCGGTGTCTCTACGCCATCCAGGAAAAAATACAGGATCAGAGTTTTGAAACCTGGTTCGCTCCAATCAAGGCGCGGCAGTTTACCTCTGAAGAGACTATTCTGGTGGTGCCCGAGAGGATTTATGCCGATTGGTTAGAACAAAATTACATCGGGTTGATCAAAACGACTATCCAGGAAGTTTTCACATGGAATCCACGCATAACTTTTGTCGTTGGTGATACTCATCAACAAATGCCATCTCATGCGACAGATGCTCCCGGATTCATGAACGGAGCATCTCTTGATTCTGTATCTGCTACCCCATCTTTCCAACCTGACCCTGTCCAACCAGTATTTCCGCTCAATCCACGCTACAGGTTTGACAATTTTGTTGTCGGTGAAAGCAATGAGGTGTCGTTTTCCGCGGCAAAAGCCACGGCAGAGTCGCCTGGACAAACGGCTTTTAATCCCCTTGTCCTTTATGGTGGCGTTGGGTTGGGAAAAACCCACCTGCTCCAGGCCATTGGCGCACACTGTATCGAAATGGGGACCGCTCAACGCGTGGTTTATGTTACTGCACAACAGTTTCTCACAGATTATTTAGAGGGAATCAATCGCGGAACAATCGCTGTTTTCCATCAAACATATCGCCAGGCGGATGTGTTGCTCGTTGATGACATCCAGTATTATGTGAAGACCGAAGGTTGCCAAAGAGAGTTTATCCATACATTTAATGCCCTATTTCAAGCAGATAAACAGATTATCATCAGTTCTGATCGCCCACCTTCTCATCTCAAGGGATTTGAAGATCGGTTGATTTCTCGGTTCCAATGGGGTTTGGTTACAAATATCGAAGCACCTGACCTGTCCACGCGCGTGGCAATTTTAATGCAAAAAGCAGAAGAGATGGGCGTTTTATTATCTCACGAAATTGCCAGTTTTTTAGCTGAGCAGATCGATACCAATATACGCGAACTCGAAGGCGCATTAAAACGCCTGATCGCCTATACCAAATTACAGCGCTACCCCCTCACGATTGAAACAGCGCGAAAGACGCTGCTAAGCCCGCCTCAAAAGACCAAACCGACTATCACTATTGAAAGCATTCAAAAAGCAGCAGCTCACTTCTTTGAAATACCTTTGGATAAACTGATTGGTACAACGCGGAAGCAAGATGTGGCAACAGCCCGTCATGTGAGTATGTATTTGAGCAAATCTCTGACAGGTGCTCCACTCAAGACTATTGGTTTGCAATTTGGAAATCGCGATCACAGCACAGTTATTCACGCATGCCGGAGAATAGAAGACAAAATATCAGCGGATCCAGAATTTGAACATCTTGTGAGTGAACTACAAGATCACATCGTAGGTTAGAGTAAAGACCTGTAAGTAGAAGTTTTTCGGACTTTGTAATTAGATATATGCCTCAGGCCCGTTTGGATGTCTGGGGTTATTTTTTTGATCTATGTGCAGGTATCCAGAATCGTCGGGATGCTTCATTACTCACATTGTTTGTTTCTATTATTAATAAAATTAAAATGTGTACTTGATATACGATAATAATAATAACGCTGTGAATTCTGTGGAAAATGCGATAAAAAGAGAAAAACCCGCTTAAAAATAGTGGGTTAAGGATGCTTCTGCCAATATGACACTGTGAATTTCTGTGTGCAGAACATGTGGAAATCTATGTGGTTTTCCACAATTTGGAATGTGGATTTCTTTTCCACACAAAAGATCCACAATCTATCCAGATTGTTTTCCACACACAAAAATTTGTGCACAGCCCTGTGCACAGAAACAGTTTCTCTTTAAAAAACAATAAGTTTTTACTTTTTGTTTGTGCGGATGGTAATTTGAGTTATCCACATTGGGTAAATCTATTGTTGATTGTTGTCTCAGGTTGAGGAAGGGGTTTCGTTTTTTCTGGGGATATGTTTATATTGTTCTGTGTCATCAAGAGTAAGGTATCTTACCATGCATACATTGATAGGAGACGGTCGGGGTGCTGACTTATGATTCTCAAAAAGCAATGCGGGTATTGTGCAAAAATGATCGCAGACTCGGTCAATTAATCGAGCAGGCAGGGCCAATAAACCTTGATTTACCCAGACAAGTAAACCCTTTTGATGCGCTTTTGCGGTCGATTATCTATCAACAACTCTCAGGAAAAGCGGCTGCCGCCATTCACAAACGGGTGCGTGCGCTGTTTTCTGGGGGAAATATCAATCCGGATGAAGTGCTTGCGATGGATGACCAGGTGCTTCGCAATGCGGGCATGTCCCGGGCAAAAGTGGTTGCGGTAAATGATCTGGCGCAAAAAACCATAGATGGTCTGATTCCCCCGGGTTCACGCCTTCGCGAAATGTCGGATGCCGATATTGTAGAAAATCTTACACAGGTGCGCGGCATTGGAGAGTGGACGGTTCAAATGCTTCTGATGTTTCAACTCGGTAGGCCAGATGTGCTCCCCACAAAAGATTTGGGGGTGCGCAAGGGATTTATGCTCACTTATGGGTTGGATGAGTTGCCAACAGAAAAAGAAATGATAGTTTATTGCGAGCGGTGGCGACCTTATCGCTCAGTGGGAAGCTGGTACATGTGGCGGGCACTTGAATTGTGAGGCTAAACTTTCATTCTAAACGGAGCGGAGTATGCCAAATCTAATCGTTTTATTGAGTGACCAGTTGCGCCGGCAGGCTCTTGGCGTTCACGGCGATCCGGATGCACGCACACCGCATCTGGACGCCTTTGCACAACAGGGTGTTCGATTTGACAATGCGTGTTCCACGTATCCGATCTGTGTGCCTTTTCGGTTTACACTTATGACCGGCGAATATGCCCATGTCCGCAAAATACCGGGCATTGAATACGCTATGTCCACGGAAGAGCGGACGCTGGCAGATGAGTTTAATGAGGCGGGGTATGAAACCATTTATGTGGGCAAATGGCATCTCGATGGCGGGCACGGGCGGTTGGGATCTGCTGTGCAGGTCAACCGCACGCGGATACCGCGTTCTCGGCAGGGTCGCTGGCAAAAGTGGTATGGTTTTGAGCTGCGCAATGATCCCTTTGATACCTGTTATTTTGAAGATGACGATCCCACGCCGAAAAAAATTGAGGGGTATCAGACCGATGGTTTGTTTCAAATTGGTATGGATCATATAAAAGACCGCGTGGATGACCGTCCTTTCTGTATGGTCCTTTCTGTAGAACCGCCTCACGATCCTTTTGTGGCTCCCGAAGATGTGCAATCCGCCTGGGAAGCGAGAGATATTGTATTACCCGAAAACTTTGATGTGGCGGATCCCGCACAGCGCGAAACGTTCATTCTCAATCGCAAGCGCTATAATGCTATGGTTGAGAATCTGGATGCCAATGTGGGAAAGATGATGGCTTTTCTCAAAGCGGAAGGATTATTGGATGATACAGTCGTGGTCTTTTTATCTGACCACGGCGAGTTAGCGGGCGCACACGGTCTGCGCGCCAAGCAGTGGCCCTACGAAGAATCTGTGGGGATTCCTCTCATGGTGTGGGATCCCCGCATAAGAGAACGGGCGGGAACGGTGATCAATGACCCAACATGCACCGAGGATTTGTTTCCAACACTGCTTGGATTGGTGGGGTTAACCCCAAAAAATGAGGTGCCGGGGACGAACTTGACACCGCTCATTCACGGGGATGTAGATGCGCTTGATCGCGAGGGTGTTTTGCTCGAGTTTGTTGCAGAACTGCGGGAAAGACCACCATTTTTTGATGAGGTCTGGCGGGGATTTCGGACGCGGGATTACAAATATACCGTGAAGGGCAATAACATGGGCGGCAAGCCCTGGCAATTTTTTGATCTGAAAAACGATCCCGGGGAAATGAATAATCTGGTGGATGATCCCAATTACCGCGACCTGGTTGTCCACCATCATCGCTTGCTGTGCGAGCGCATGATTGAGACAGAGGATCACTTTGTCCTGCTTCCGGCGTTTGACAGTGAAGGTGTAAACGCCTGGGAAGAATAACTTCAGGGTTTCCAGATGGTCGCGCCGATATAGCGTTCGCCTTCGGGAGTATCGTTATAATAATAGGCAGTTACAAGTGATCCATCGGGTCTCAGAACAGTGCGCGGATACCCAATATCCGCATTGCCACCATCTTCGCGCAGTCCAATTTCCTCGCTCCAGTTGGTTCCGGTCGTGTCACTGATCCTGGCGCGAATACCATAAGGTGCGGCGCGATAACCGTAAGTTAGAACGATTCGTCCGTCCTTCAGAAGCGTCAATGTCGGCGGGTTTCCCCCCTGGCCAGAAGCGGGTACAGGCCGACCGACATGTGTCCATGTCAACCCATCATCTTCGGATAAATACGCGTCGATCCAGTGTTTTGACGCTGTAAATTCTCCGCGTTCCGTGCAGCGCACAGTGACGAGAATGCGATTTTCACTGAGACGCAAACTTGCGGGCATGATCTGAAAACCAGCAGGTTCTTCACTCAGCCACGATAGAAATCCAAATTTGCGCCCGCCATCATAAGACCGCGCAGCAAATACGCGGCCTTCCAGTCCATTGCGTTTATTCGCCGTTAGAAATAGTGTGCACCGATCCGCGCTATCCACCAGATAATCCGTTCGCGCAGCAATCCCGGTTTGCCCCCACATTGGGAGCGAGAAAGGCCCGTTCCACGACTGGCATCGGTCCTGCGAATAGTACCAGAAGGAACAGACTCCCGGACCCAGGCCCGTCCTGGCACACATCAATGCGAAGTCGGGATGCGAAAAATCCACATTGCCCGGACAATCTGTCGGCCCGTGTTCACCGTCCAGAATTTCACCTACGCGCAATCCCTCATTCATGTGTTCGTCGGCTGACAATCCGCGATTTCCCGGGGTTTTGCACGGCATGGGGCCTACTTTCCAGGTTTCGCCGCCATTCACACTTCGCGCCTGCATGTTTACAAATGGACGGTCTTTGTCTCGCGCGTGAAAACCGCCATGGAGATCTGTATATCCCAGCGTAAATCCCAGCGCGATCTCGTCACCCCACGACCACACGCCGTAATTTGCGGGCCAACCCGCAAAACGCCCCTTTTCTCGGTACACTGTTACGTGTTTCATAATTTGACCGTACCATCTTCCAGCATACTCAACAGTGCTGAATCATCCACATTTAGAGGTAATACAACTCTACCTCGGCGGCGACTCGATTCATAAGTTGCAAAAATCAATTCTGTTGCTTGCAGTGCTTTGCGCCCTGAAAGTTCGGGTTCGCGTCCGTTTTTCACGGCATCGACGAGGTCCAGCACAGCAACGGTTGTCGCATCGCGCTGACTCACCATGCCGCTGAGATCCACATCTACCTCCTGGGTGCCCGATACAACGCGGAGTGGGCGAGCATCGCGGCCCCCAATTTCAATGAATCCTTCGCTCCCGACCAACCGATTCGCAACGCCCTGCATCCTGGTTATACCTGTTACCAACAATCCCTCACGGCCATTTTGGTACCGAATCCACGAAATTCCGCTGCCTTCTACGGGGGTCCCAAACACCTCGCGCCCACCTTCTGCGTCAATTTGCCCGATTACCCACTCGGCGGGTTCATCGTCATTGTAAAAGAAAAACATATCGAACCAGTGCGTGCCCCAGTCGAACATGTTTGGGCAATTGCCCTCAAAACGCCGCACTTCGCCAATGGCACCAGATTTTGCAATCCCCTTTGCCTTTATAAATTGCCCGGCAAACCGCCTTTGATGACAAAATGTAATGACCACGTCGTTATCCACGCATGCCTGATACAGCGACTTTGCTTCTCCCCAGGTCGGTGCCATGGGCTTTTCTGCGTGAATCGCCTGAATCCCACTGCCCGCCGCATCTACAATCATATCGTGATGCAATCCGGTCCAGGTACACACACTTACAAAGTCCAGGTCTTCCTTCTCCAGCATGTCGCGATAGTCTTCGTAGCCATTTTCAACACCAAATTCCGCCATATACGCCAAACGCGGTGCCTCAAACGGGTCGGCACACGCGATGATCGCTACGTCGTCCGACGCGGTCCACCCGCGTGCGTGCGCTTTCCCTCGTCCCCCACAACCGATAACACCAGCTTTAAAACTCGCCATTTTCTTTTCTCCTCTATTTATGTTTTCCAAATCGATGTCGCATCCACGACATAGCCCTTCTGATTATCCACTACATTTAACAGGGGTTCTCCCGCGCAGAATCGCCGCACATTTTCCACGATTAATGCCTTTCTGCGCTTGTCTATTTCGGGCGACACACCGGCCACATGTGGCGTCAATATCACATTTTCCATGGACCATAGAGCGTGGTCTTGCGACAGCGGTTCCTCTTCATACACATCGAGACCGGCACCGCCGATTTGCCCGGATTGCAATGCGCTGGTCAGGGCGTGCAATTGGACCACTTTGCCGCGGCCGATATTGATTAGAATGCCCGTATTTTTCATTGCGCGAAACATATCTGCGTCGAATAGCCCTTCGGTCTGTGCTGTATGCGGTACGCAAATTACCACAAAATCCGACTCTCCGACCATATCCGAAAGTTCATCGGGAGAATAAATACGCGCGATAAAATCGGGTTTTCCCTTTGGTGCGGGATCCATCCCCAGCACGCGCATGCCAAAGACCGGGCCCCGCTCGGCAACAGCCAGACCAATGCCTCCCAAACCGACGACGCCCAATGTCGTTCCCGCAAGGTGGATTACGGGGGCGTCTTTTTCCCATTTGCTCTGGGACTGATTGCGAATATAGTGATGCAATCCGCGGGCAAATGCCATGACCATTGAAAAGACATGATCGGCAATCACATCGCTGTATATCCCGCGGATATTCGTCACTGTCAAATCGCTATTCCGCAGTTCTGGAAAGTAATATCCATCCAACCCGGCACTCGTCGCCTGTACCCACCGCAGTTTTTTCGCTGCCTTCAAAATCTGCGGCGTCATACCTCCAAAATACGCATCTGCATCACCAATTTCCGACAGGATGTCTTCTTCGGACTTCACCACCACAGTTTCCACACCCAGGTCGTGGATCTGCCGCATGTATTCCTCTTCCAATGCCCGCTGCAATACCATTTTTATCGCCATTTGATAGATCTCCTTCTTATGCTTGCCAGGGCACACTGCCATTTTGTTGCATTTCCGTCTGCAACAACTCACCCATTTCCCGAAATGCGCCTGTTTTTGCCTGATCCGATGCCTCTTGAGGGTCATTGCCCAGATCATAGAGTTCCAGTGGTTCAAAAGGACTGTTGTGCAGCAATTTGATATTGCCGCGTCGAACAGCGTGCTGGTTTAGTCCGAGGAATGAAGGACCCCCGTCTTTTCGCACCCAGTACATCGCGCGATCAGAGAAATCCTGGTTTTCTCCTCTCAGCGTTGGCAAAATAGACAGTCCTTCGATTTCATGGTTGACCGATACACCTGCTATTTCGCAGGCTGTGGGAAACAGGTCCATCAGCATGGCAACGTTATCACATACCTGGCCTTTTTCGATTTCATCTGCCCACATTGCACAGGTGGGTACCCGAATGCCGCCTTCATACATCTGTCCCTTTCCGCCTTTTAAATCACCGTTGGTTGCGCCCACATTTAACTGTCCGCCGTTGTCCGATGTGTAGATCACGAGAGTATTGGAAAGTTGTCCGGTTTTCTCAAGCGCGTCCAGGACCCGACCAATGCCCGCATCCATGTGCTCGACCAGCGCGATGTATTTCACCCGTTCGGGCGAGGCATCAGGCTCGCGCTGGCGCACGCGTTCGATCCAATCTTCTGGCGGTTGAATGGGCGTGTGTGGCGCATTATAAGCCAGGTAAAGGAAAAAAGGCTGCGACGAATGCGCGTGTCCGCGAATCACGTCTATCGCCCATTCTGTAAACAAATCCGTTGCGTGTCCGTGCGGATCAATTACCTCGAGGTCCTTTCGCATGTAATTCTGGTCGTGTCGCAGATGCGTGTAATAATCGTCCATCATGTCGCCCAGAAAACCGTGGAAATGATCAAATCCGCGCTTGCACGGATGGTTCTCTGGCTCGAGGCCCAGGTGCCATTTTCCAACGATTGACGTGTGGTAGTCTTTTTGTTTGAGCATTGACGGCAGTGTTATGGCATCGCGACTGAAATATCCCCAATTACTCTCGGGGTAAGTGCGAATCACGCCAGGTACGCCGACCCGATCTGGATATCGCCCGGTCATCAATGCCGCGCGACTGGGAGAACATACGGAGGAATTTGCGTAGAATTGCGTCAAGCGCATGCCGTTTTCAGCAATGCGATCGATGTTTGGCGTTTGAATATGCGGTCCCCGATGCGCCGAGATATCGCCGTAACCGTGATCATCGCCCAGGATGATCAGGATATTGGGCAACTGTGCCATTTCATCTCCTTATAATTACAGGTGTCGCAGCATTCGCCGCACGAGTTCGCGTTTTTCCGCGGGGTCTTTTGCCCAGCAAATTTCCTCAAATCGATCTTCAAATGTCCCTGAGTTTTCGATTGTTCGGTCTCGACTCAATTTTTGTAACTGCGCAAGCTCACGGGGATCGAGTCTGTGGGACATGCGGTTTAATGCAAATTTGAATCGTTTTGGATTCCGCAAAAAATAAGTGCCCAGATCCCGGAGCATATCGCCGTATTTCCAGCCTTGTTCCGCAACTGTTTCCGCGAGTTTATCATTTTGCATGACTAAAATTCCTTTCTTACTCATTGGGACGTTTTCCAATTGTATCCGCGAGGTGATCCATCAGATCGTCGAGCGCTTGCCGCGATGCGCGACCGCGAAAGGCTTTGCGCGCCGGGTCGTTTGTTTCTGCCATCCATTCTTCGAGCGCATTTCTAAGTTCCTGGATTTCATCGGCGTAGTCGGGGTCGTCAATGAGGTTGTTCAGCGCGTTGGGATCGTTCTCAAAATCGTAAAATTCTTCGAGTACGCGATAGCTGAACAAATGGTTTCGCGCAGCCAATTCCGGGTCGTTGGCTTCTGCTTCTTTCATCGCCTGCCAGGACCGACCATTCTGGGATTCATTTCGAAATTCGCGTTCGCCATCGGACCAGGGATTGAAGATATAGCCGAATCGCGTGTTTTGCACGCATCGCATCGGGTAATTGCGCCGCCCCGAGGTCTGGTGAAATTGCGTGAAGACTTGTTCGCAGCCATCCTGTTTTTTGCCCCTCAATACGGGCAGGCGCGATTTGCCATTGACGCCGTCCGGGATATCTACCCCAATCGCATCCAGCACTGTGGGCAAATAATCTACTCCGGAGATAAAATGCTCGGTATCCACGCGTCCGGCTTGAATGACCGCGGGCCACCGCGCCAAAAAGGGCGTGCGCGTGCTGTTTAGATAACAATTTGTTTTTGCGAAGGGGAATGCCATGCCATTATCGGATAAGAACATTATCAGTGTGTTCTCCGCCACGCCCGCTTCATCCAGCACATTGAGCAATCGGCCCACAGTATCATCACAGCGGCGAACAGAGTTGTAATACTCGGCTATTTCCAGACGCACATCCGGCAGATCGGGCAAGAACTCGGGAATGATCACTTCTTCCGGGTCAAATGTGCGCGAAGGTGGCACCGCAGGCGGGTCGAGTTCGCTGTACCATTCGGGTTTGTCGTTGCCGTAAAACGGACGGTGCGGATCGTGGGAGTTTGCCATGAGGAAAAATGGGCGGTCGCCATCTACTGCACCCTGAACAAAGTTTTTTGCATGCTGATAATACGCATCGGGATTTCGTCCCTGCCCCAAATCGATCTGATCATGCGCCATGTCCCATTGAAATGCCGCGTATGGCGTCGAGTGTGTCACTTTGCCCAAAATGCCCACGTCATAGCCTTCACCGCGCAAGATATCGGGTAGTATGGGGACGCCTTCGTGTCGCAAGTGATAAAAACCCTCGCCCCCGCTGAGATGCGGATAGCGCCCGGTCATCAATGCCGAGCGGCTCGGTTGGCATACTGCTATTGTCACATGTCCGTGGTTAAACCGCAATCCCCCCGCGGCCAACCGGTCAATATTTGGGGTCGTGCCCGCTGTTGGGCAACCAAATGCCCCCACTGCATCCCAGTTCATGTCATCTGCTGTTATCAACATAAAATTTGGTCTGTTCATATTGCTCCTTTTTTAGGTGAGATGTAAGAAGGCGTCACACAAAGACACGAATCAATAACGGATTAAGTCCAGGTTTTTTTAGTGGCCTAAGTCGTTTCGACTTGTTTCAGATTAAATGATAATTCGTATTCAAACAATTGGATGTCTCTGGCCTCAGACGATGCCAACAACAAATCGTTGCTAATTTCGCGGGCGATGATTATGCCATAGACATTCTGGTTAGATGTGGCCTCGTTTTGGCGAACCCAGGCCATATAGCGTAATATCTGCCCAATCACACGATCATAGCCTCGAGACACCTTCAATTCTATGACCACGAAATCACCATTAGAGTCAATAGCTAAAATATCAATAGAACGTCCGTCACCAGCTGGAAATTCAATGCCACTAGTCCCCTCTGGTTCATAGAGTGTGAGCCCAGGTTTAATGATAGAAAGATTTTTGGCGAGATATTTTTGCAGATCTGATTCGTATGCAAATTCAGATGATCCTTGGGGATTGGTGTATTCTTCAGTACTAGGCTCATCATTGAGGGATTCTTCCGAGGCATGAATTGGCTTAGGGTCTTGATCAGAGTTATAGAGGCGGTAATGCTGGCTATCAATCTTAAAGAAAAAGTCATCTTTGACGGGCTTAGGGCTGTAGTGAGTCCGATGTGGCACATTCGTTGATAGGCGTGCTAACTGTGCGCCGACAGTTGTTGAGCTGACATTAGGATATTTTTCCTTAAACCAATCAATTGCCTGCTGTCTTGTGAATTGTTGATCAGGATGTTCTATAAGATCCTCAGCCATTTCTCTCAGCAATATATGGACAGGATCTTCGTATATTTGCATTTTGCTTCTCCCTGGTTTTATCTCTGACGGGATTTTGGCCCTCGCCAGGGTAAGGGTTCTTTTTTTGTCTAAATTGTGCAGGGGTGTGCCTCTGTACCCGTCCAAAAGTATATTTAGAAGGGGGGTGCGAATCCGTCTTTACCTTCACCCAGGTTCGGCAAATTCTTGCGAAGAACCTCTGCCGTCTCATCGTAGTGCTGCATATATTCGTCGCGGAATGATGATGGTGTACATCCGAGTTTTTCTACCATCAGTGCGAACGCTTTTTCGCTTGTGCCTGCAACAAACCTGCCCCGCTGGAAGTGGAATGGTTGTGCAATGAATTTTTTGACATGTGTGTTTAGCAAATTCTTGCAGAATACCTCGGCGTCTTTTACCAACAGCAAGGGGGTCATGGTGATGCAAGCTTCGATGCCCTCAGCCTGAACCTGTTCGATTGCACGTAATCGCATAGCATTGGAAGGACAGTACGGCTCGAAAGTGCGCCTTATGTCTTCGTCGTCAGTGGTGACAGTCATATTCACCTGCACCTGTCCGCCTCTTTTTTTTATTCGATGGAACAAGTCGCAGTCGCGCACGACATCGGGGCTACGCGTTTGTACGACCAATTTGGGTTTGTACCCCTCTGCCATAATTTTCAGTAACTTGCGGGTTATCTTCAGTTCACGCTCAATGGGTTGGTAGGGATCGGTGACACTGCTCATGTAGATAAGCTTGTCATCAAGGGGGCGTTTGATCCCTTCCATTTTTTTGACCGCATTCTCTTTGACACTAACCCAATAGCCCCATGAGTCTTGCTTTGTGCGGTCGCGGCTGAAAAACGCTGCATAGCAGTAGGTGCAGCCATAAGAGCATCCGCTATACGGATTCAAGGTATAGTCGTAGGCGTCCATGAACCCGGTAGCGGGCGTCAATATCGTGCTGGTAGGCTTATATTCGACCTCGGCTTGTCCAATGCGATCAGGCCGATCTTCCGGTTGACTCTCCGCTGGGAACTGATCCACATCGGCATCATCAAATAACAGGTATTGATTAGATGTAGTCATAAAGATCACCATCCTTGTAAATGCGTCGGTAGGTACTTCCAAGAATAAAAACGCCAGATTGCGGCGTCACGCCATTCCCATGTGACGGGAGAGTATAGATAACCATGGGATTGTGAATGTGTGTTGTTCAGTTTTCTTCTCCACCGCGTAATTTGTGTTAGCGCGCCATTGAACTGGGGCTGGGGGTCAACGTTTTTACTGTTAGTGGAAGCAAAAGGCCACACTTCTGACAAAAGAGATTCCTTTGAAGAGTTTGTGGACAGGAAACACGTATCGGGGCGGAGTCTATCTACAAGGGACTTGAGCGACTGCTTTACATCGGCTTTGTTTGCTTCGTAAACTGAGTGTATTGCGCTAATCCAACAGTCGCTATTCTTTGCCAATTCAACTTTTTTAATGTCGCTGTAGTACTTCGGCTTTATGATTTCGCACGCATTGTAGAGATCGGGGTATCTGCACGCCCTTAGTTTGAACAACTCCCACATCTTCTGCCCGACTTTGATCATGGCCGGACTTGTATCTATTGAATCTATCCTGATTTCAGTTATTGATTTCTTATTTATCTTGTCCGCTACTGCTAACGCAACACCGAATTGCATTGCCAGCGAGCCGCACCCGAAATCTACAATGTGCAGTTTTTCATTCAATATGCCAGTTGATTTAATCATACTATACGCAAGGTTTATGTGAGCGGGCTGATACCAGTGATAAAAAAGCGCGACCCATTCATCGTGGTAATCGGACATCTCGCCGATTCCAAGTTTCCCAAGTGATTCGAGCGCGTAGCGAACCTTATCTTCTGGTTTTTCATTAATATTTAAGCCACTGGCAAGTCGATTAAACTCTTGTTCCGATACAGTTGTAATTACTTCGTCCAATATGATTTTAGCGATTTGGATTTTCCAATTCATATTTTTATGATCTCCAGGCGGGCGACCACAAGGGTCGCCCCTACTCTTCCCCATCGTAATATTCCGTCTCGGTCAGGCGGCCCAATTTGCCCGGTGGGCGAATTGCCCATTTATCTGAGTCGGGATAATAGACCGGGTCACTTACGGGATTGTCGGCAATGACATAATAAATCAAGTCTTCTGTCGCACTTGTATTGCGAATCTGATGCGCAGTTCCTGGGGGCTGAACAAATGCGTCGCCTGCTCCCACTTTAAATGTGTGATCATTTCGGCGCACGGTGCCTTGGCCGCAGAGTACGATATAAAATTCCCACTGTACCTGATGCGCGTGACACGGAAAATTTATTTTTCCCGGCGGCAATCGCACCCATTCAACCTCAAATGGTTGTCCTTCGGTCTCCAATGCTCCAGAAATATCCTTTCGAGACAAACCGTATTTGCCCGTGCGCGATTGGCGCGCTATTTCCTCTATTTCCGATTCGTTGATTTTTTCTATCACTTTGATTTTCCTTCACTTTGATGGTTTATTGGGCGTTCCATCCGCCATCTACATATAGCGATGCTCCCGTCATAAAGCTGGATGCATCGCTCGCCAAAAACAATGCTGCGCCACGAATTTCATGCAACTCGGCCCAGCGATTTAATGCCGTCAATGCCAACAACGACTTCACTTTCTCGGGTGTCTTTAGAAGCGGTACATTGATCTCTGTCAAAAACGGTCCGGGACACAATGCGTTACACCGCACATTGGACTCGGCCCACTCCAGAGCCATCGTTTTTGTCATGCCGATTAATCCCGCCTTTGACGAACAATAGGCCGAGCGCTCTCTTAATCCGACGCCGCTTAATGCCGACGCGATGTTCACCACTGAACCCGATCCCTGGGGCTTCATAACCCGGGCAGCCGCACGGCAACACAACCATACGCCAGTCAGATTGATATCGATTACTTGCTTAAACTCGTCGAGGGGAAAATCCTCTACGGGATGCCGAATATTAATCCCCGCGCTGTTGATTAACACGTCTAACTTGCCGTATTTCTCGATGACGGTATCAAATACCCGATCCACGTCTTTTTCACGGGTTACATCTCCAGCGATACCGAGACTCTCTTGTTTTGTTTCTTCTGCGATCTCTGTGGCCACGCGGTCACAATCTGCCTGCGTCCGCGAGCAAATGACGGTTTTTGCACCGGCCTGCGCCAATCCCATCGCCATTGATGCGCCCAATCCTTTGGATCCCCCGGTGATTAACGCGACCTTTCCATCCAATCGAAATAAATCCATTACATATATTTCTGACATGTTGTTCTCCAGTGGTCATCTATGGTCTCAATGTCACCTTTACGGATTGCGTTCCATCTGCGACGAGGTCAATGCCCTGGTGAAAATCCTCAAGTGGCAATTGATGGGTTACGATCTGGTCCATTGGGAGAAGGCCCTGTTCCAGCATTCGAATGGCAATGGGATAGCAATGGGGACTCAGATGCGCGCCGTGAATATTGAGTTCTTTGGTGTCGCCAATAATCGTCCAATCCGTTGTCACGGGTTCGCGCATTACGCTGAATTCGACAAATGTGCCGAGTTTGCAAATCATAAGCAGTCCCTGTTCCACTGCTGCGGGATGCCCGGTCGCCTCGATATACACATCGCAACCATAACCCCCGGTCAACTTGTGAACTTCGTCGATCACATCTACCGAATTTGGATTCAATCCCAGGTCTGCCCCACACGCTCTGGCTATTTCCAACCGTCTATCATCCAGATCTAACGCAATTAGCAAAGCGGGATTCTTCATACGCGCGGCAGCGACCATACCCAGGCCCAGCGGTCCCGCGCCGGCAATGACGACGGTGTCATTTAACTGAATATTGCCGCGTTCGACCGCGTGAATCGCACAGGCGAGGGGTTCTACGTACGCCGCATGCGCGGCGGGTATGGATTTTGGTACGCGATAATTCAGGGCTTTAGCGGGCAGCCTGCAATATTCTGCCATTGCGCCAAAGGTCGCCTGGCGAAAGCCGTAAATATCGTGTACCATGCACATCCAGTATTGCCCGCGCAAGCAATAACGACATGTGCCGCACGGCACAATTTGCTCCGATACGGCGAGGTCGCCAATCGCCAACCCGTATTTGTCACCCGCACCGTCGCCGAGTGCAACGACTTCTCCCACAAATTCGTGCCCGGGAATAATCGGTGCCTGGCAATAGCCCTCGCGGTGGGTATCGCCCCAGAACATGGGTGCTCCCAGATAGCACTTTAAATCGCTTGCACATATACCGACCGATTGCACGCGAATTAGAACCTCACCCGCCTCTATCTGGGGCACTGCGTATTCTTCCAGGCGATAATCTTCGGGCGCGCGGCACATGACTGCGGGCATTGTTTTTGGCAGATCACCCATATCAAATCCTTTTCTTGACAAGAGAAAGCCCTTAGGATACACTTTAGCAGTTTGATAGTATAAAGAAAAACGAAAATATTTTCATCTTTAACCTTATGAGGTAAAAGTGGCAATTGGTATTGGCTTGATTGGCATGGGTGTTGTGGGCGGCGGTGTGGCCCGCATCCTTCGAGACCGGGAACGCGAATTCAAAGACGTTCGAGGTCTCGATCTCGATGTTCGCAAGGTTGCTGTGCGCGATTTGTCCAAGTCTCGCGCAATTGATTTGATTCCCGATTGTTTTACGACCAATCCTATGGATGTGGTCGCGGATCCGACAATTCAGATTGTGGTTGAGGTGATGGGCGGTGTTGATGCGGCTTATGATCTCGTTCTCGCGGCGCTTCAAAATGGGAAAGATGTTGTTACGGCGAACAAAGCTCTTCTTGCCGAACGCGGCGACGACCTGTTTGAGGCTGCGGTGAAAAATAATGCAGGACTCGGCTTTGAAGCCAGTGTGTGCGGTGGTATTCCCATTATCCAGACACTCAGTCAGGGGCTGGTGGCGAATAATATTCAATCGCTTTACGGTATCCTAAACGGCACGACCAATTACATCCTCACCCGGATGACAGAAGCCGGAGAGGACTTTGATCCCATGCTCAAAGAAGCACAGGACAAAGGATTCGCCGAAGCCGATCCCACCATGGATATCGACGGTACAGATGCGGCCCAAAAGCTCGCACTTCTCTGTCGCCTCGCCTTTCGCCAGCGCGTCTCGTCCGGCGATATTCTCAAAGAGGGAATCTCTCATATTACCGCATTGGATATCGATTTTGCCCGCGAACTCGGCTATACCATCAAATTGCTCGGCATAGCCCGCGTGGTGGGCAGTCGCATTGAAGTGCGCGTGCATCCCGCCTTTGTGCCTCACGATGCACTCCTGGCGGATATTCGCAATGAATTTAATGCTGTGGAAATTGTCGGTAGTGCGGTTGACGCCCAGGTTTTTTACGGCAAAGGCGCTGGTGAATTGCCCACAGCCAGCGCAGTGGTCGCCGATCTGGTCGCCATTGCCGAGCGGCGCAAAGCCGGTCTTGGTCCCGCGGGAGCACCACTTGCTCCGCTACCCGAGGCAGACCTCGTTCCCGTCGGCGAGATTCAGACGGGTAGCTATTGTAGGCTTACCGTTTACGACAAACCCGGGGTGCTGGCACAGGTTGCCGCACTCTTTGCCGGTGAAGATATCAGCATAGAAACGGTCATCCAGCACGGGCGCTCGGAAACAGAAGGTGGCACGGTTCCTCTGATTATGATTACGCACGATGCTCCCGAAGCTGCGATGCAACGCGCCATCACGCGCATCGGGAATTTGTCCGCTGTGACAGAAAAACCGCAGATTATTCGGATTCTGCATCCGTGAGAGGATGAGAAAACAAAAAAGCGGCAGAGAAAAATCTCTGCCGCTGCGTATTTCAACTCAAAAGATTGTGTTGTTCACTTCCATCCCGCCCGTTTTTGTACCTCGCGCCATAATGCCTTCATCGTTCCGTTTTCCTCAGCCGTGTTTTCATCTCCAGTTTCACTTACTTCTTCAGATGTTGCATCCATCGCGGTTTCGACTTCTTCTTCCTCATCCTGGCTGACCTGCGCGACATCGATCACCTGATCGCCCTCATCCGGGTTGATCAAACGCACGCCCTGCGTATTGCGTCCAATCACGCTCACGTCCGCTACTTTCTGTCGGATCAAGATGCCATTCTGTGTTACAATCACCATATCGTCGCGGCTATCTTCCGTCACGCCCATCACCGATACCACAGGCCCATTGCGGTCTGTAGTTTTGATGTTGATCACGCCTTTACCACCCCGGTTTGTCAGGCGATACTCCGAAATTGGCGAGCGCTTGCCATATCCATTGGCACATATCGACAATAAATGAGATTGCTCTACAGCTTCAGGTTTAACGACGACCATGCCCACCACGACATCATCGCCTTGCAAAGACACGCCGCGCACGCCCTGGGAGTTGCGGCCCATAGCCCGCACTTTGTTTTCTTCAAAGTACACAGCTTGCCCTTGCTTTGTGGCAATGACTACCTGGTCGTCACCTCCCGTAATCGCGGCTTTGATTAGCTGATCGTCTTCCCGCACATTCATCGCAATAATGCCACCCTTGCGCGGGCGACTATAAGCCGATAGCGCGGTCTTTTTAGTCAGGCCCTTTCGGGTTATGGACAGCAGGTAGCGATCCTCATCAAATTCGCGTACTGGCACGACTTCAGCGACCTTATGCCCATAGGGGATATCTACCACATTGACAATGGGCCTGCCGCGCGCTTGACGCGTACCCCGCGGAATTTCATGCACTTTTAACCACACGCAGTGCCCGCGGTCTGTCAATACGAGGATATAACTGTGGGTGGATGCCACGAATAAGCTTTCTACAAAATCTTCATCCTTTGTTCGCATTCCCGTGATCCCGCGCCCGCCCCGGTTTTGTGCGCGATAGGTGGATACTGGAATGCGTTTGATGTATCCGTTGTGAGAAATGGTAATGACCATGTCTTCTTCGCGGATCAAATCTTCAATGCTGAACTCAGAGGCCGCGAACACGATTTCCGACCGCCGCTCGTCGCCGTATTTTTCGCGCATCACACCCAATTCGTCTTTGACTATTTGCATGCGCGATTCGCGGTTGTCCAGAATAGAGCGCAAGCGTTCAATCTCTTGCGTCAGTTCGGAATATTCGTCTTCTATCTTTTGTTGCTCCATGTTGGTCAATCGCTGCAGTGTCATGGACAGAATGGCCTGTACCTGGCGTTCAGACAATTGGTGTTGTTCTTCGGTCGATTGGAGTTGTCCTCTAGACAATTTGAGTTGTGTCAACGCACGCCGCGCTTCATTGGTATCTTTTGAACTGCGGATAATGCGGATTACTTCGTCGATATTGTCCTGGGCGAGTATTAATCCTTCCAGGATATGTGCGCGCTCTTCCGCTACTCGCAGTTCGTATTCCGTGCGTCGCTTTACGACATCGTGGCGGTGGTCGATATAGCACTGTAACATGTGCTTCAAGGTCACTTGTTGCGGCCGGCCGTTGACCAGCGCAACCATATTGGCCGCAAATGTCGATTCCAATTGGGTGTGTTTGTAGAGTTGGTTCAAGATCACATCCCCGACCACATCGCGTTTGAGTTCCACCACGATGCGCAGTCCATCGCGGTCGGATTCATCCTGAATATTTGAAATCCCTTCAATGCGTTTTTCGCGCACCAGATCCGCCATTTTTTCCAATAGCGTTGTCTTGTTCACCATATAGGGGATTTCTGTGATGATAATGGTTTCTCGACCGGTTTTATCTTCTTCTATATCGGCTTTTGCCCGGATTCGCAGATGTCCGCGCCCCGTCTGATAGGCGTCTAAAACGCCACCTATCCCATAAATGATGCCACCGGTTGGAAAGTCGGGTGCTTTGACATATTCCATCAATTCAGCGATATCCAATTCGGGATTGTCGATCAATGCGACAAGGCCATCGGCGACCTCCTGCAAATTGTGCGGCGGAATTGCCGTGGCCATTGTGGTGGCAATTCCCACAGCGCCGTTGCAAATCATGTTTGGAAACGCCGAAGGCAATACCTGGGGCTCTTCCAGGCGCTCGTCGTAGTTGGGGCGATAATCAACGGTCTCTTTCTCGAGATCGTTCAACATTTCTTGCCCCGGTCCGGCCATACGCGCTTCTGTGTAGCGCATTGCAGCGGGTGGATACCCGTCGATGGAGCCAAAATTACCCTGTCCATCTACGAGTGGATAACGCAACTTAAAATCCTGCGCCAGATGCACCAGCGTTGGATAGACAATGTCTTCACCGTGCGGATGATAATTGCCCGAAGCGTGACCGGCTATATGAGCGCATTTTCGATGCTGCCGGTTTGCGCCCAGACCGAGGTCATTCATCGCCACCAAAATGCGTCTTTGCGATGGCTTCATTCCATCGCGCACATCTGGCAACGCGCGATTGACCAGCGTGCTCATCGAATAATCGAGCATGGATTTCTTTAACTCATCGCCAATTTCAACCGGGATCACCCGCGATCGTTCTATCATCATTGTCTCATTGTCTCCTTTTTAAGGTCCCGACACATCTAATTCCGCTTCCAGTGCGTGTTCTTCGACGTATTTTCGCCTGGGCGCCACGTCATCACCCATAAACATTGAAAATGCGTGCTCGGCTTCCATTGTGTCTTCTTCTGTAACGATTAACACCGTGCGCGTCTCGGGATTCATGGTGGTTTCCCACAATTGTTCGGGATTCATTTCCCCCAGACCTTTGTAGCGCTGAACGGTCACACCTCTGCCTTCCTCGCCCAATTCTTCCAATATTCGGTCTCGCTCGGCATCGTCATAGGCATAGCGTTCTGTGCGCCCTTTTTTGACCAGATATAAGGGCGGTTGTGCGATGTACACGCACCCATCCAAAATCATCGGACGCATATAGCGGAAGAAAAACGTGAGCAACAAAGAGCGGATATGCGAGCCATCCACATCGGCATCTGCCATGATGATAATTTTGCCGTAGCGCAGTTTTTCCACGTCAAAGTCTTCCCCAACACCTGCACCGAGTCCCAAAATAACGGGTTGCAACTTGTCGTTGCCCAATACCCGATCCAGTCGCGTTTTCTCCACATTTAGCAATTTGCCCCACATCGGTAATATCGCCTGAAATGCGCGATTGCGCCCCTGCGCTGCCGAACCGCCAGCCGAGTCGCCTTCTACCAGAAAAATTTCTGTTTCTTCTTTGTTTTTTGAAGAACAATCCAATAGCTTACCCGGCAAGCCACCCCCTTCGAGTACGCCTTTGCGGCGCACGAGTTCGCGTGCTTTGCGCGCAGCTTCTCGCGCCCGAGCCGCGTCAATGGCTTTTTGCAAAACCTTTTTCACCATATTGGGGTTTTCTTCAAAGTACTCGCCCAGTTTTTCTCCTACCAGCGATTCAACAATGCCGCGCACTTCGCTGTTGCCCAGTTTTCTTTTGGTCTGTCCTTCAAACTGCGGTTCGGGTACTTTCACACTGACCACAGCGGTAAGTCCTTCGCGGGTATCTTCACCCGATAGCGCGAATTTTTCATTTTTGAACACATTGTTTTTGCTGCCATAAGTGTTTAATGTCCGCGTAAGTGCTGTTCTGAATCCGGTTTCGTGTGTCCCACCTTCGAGTGTGTGGATGTTGTTGACGTAGCTCAAAATATTTTGCTGATAAGAATCGTTGTACTGAAATGCCACTTCGGTAACCACGCCATCGCGTTCACCTTCAAAATGCACGGGATCATGGAGTGCTGAACGCCCCTCATCCATATATTCCACAAAGGCTTGCAGGCCGCCGTCATAGTGAAAAAGTTCTTCGAAGTCGTCGCGGTGATCTTTTAACGCGATGGTGAGTCCGCAGTTCAGAAATGCCAGTTCGCGCAGGCGATGCGCCACAATTTCCTGGCTGTATTCAACGGTTTCAAAAATTTCATCGTCTGGCTTAAATGTGGTCTTGGTCCCAGTGTTTGATCCCGCACCAATATCCTCTACTTCTGTAACGGGTACGCCGCGTTCATAACGCTGTGAATACACCCGCCCTTCAGGGTCAATGAGTTTGGAACACACTTCAACTTCACACCATTTTGATAGGCCATTCATCACAGAGACCCCTACGCCGTGGAGGCCTCCTGAAACCGCGTAATTTTTTTTGTCAAATTTGCCTCCCGCATGCAGCACGGTCATGACGACTTCCAGGGCAGAGCGATTTTCTTCTGGATGTTGATCCACTGGAATACCACGGCCATTGTCCGTTACTGTAACCGACCCGTCTTCATTGAGCGAAACTTCAATGCGGTCGCAATACCCCTCCATGGCCTCGTCAATGCTGTTGTCAACGACTTCCCAGATCAAATGGTGCAGCCCATTAACGCCTGTATCGCCAATGTACATTGCCGGGCGTTTTTGCACTGCTTCAAGACCTTTGAGAACTTGAATATCATCAGCGGTATATCCATTTTCAACTGCATCTGCCATATATGACTCCTGTGTAGAGAAACATTTTACCTATTTTAACCAGATTGTTTTTACAACATCACCGCCAACCTCGCGGTTCAAATTTCGACGTATAGTTTCGCATTGAAAGCGCAACCAGTGCCGCCATGTGGGGTTTTGTACTGAAACAGTTAATTGCCCTTGCTCCCACCGAAAGCCTTCAACTTGTGTTACAGCAGCAATATCTTCACCCACAATTTTTTTCCACAATGACAATACGCGCTGTTCTTTCAATTTTTCCGCAAGTCCCAGGCTATCTACCAACTGGCGAATGGCATCACCTGCGGAAATCGGGTCAGATGTTGGACCAGCCCGATACCTGTAAACACCGCTTTTGCGTCTGTCTGTCTCGGCATCCATTTTATTTACAATTTCAACAGCCGAAATCCGTGTTCTTCAAAATCCAAATCCGGATCGCGCGCTGAGGTTACGACCACCTGCCCAAAATCGGGAATGAGGTTCAATACGGCGTTTGCCCGTTTGGGATCGAGTTCTGAAAACACATCGTCCATCAACAAGACAGGGCGCCACCCGGTCTGTTGCTCTAAAAATGTGGCTTCGGCCAGTTTCCAGGAGAGCAGAACGGTTTTCAGTTGGCCCTGGGACGCGAATTGATGTACAGCTTTGTCGTCAAGTGTAAAAATCAGATTGTCGCGATGTGGTCCCGTAAGTGTATATCGCAGTTCGACTTCCTGTGGCAACCGGGTCGTCAGCGCGTCGAAGAGTATTTCCCTGCCCTGATCGCGCGTTTCCAGGGATATGGGGCTGCGGTAATTCGCTTTCATTTTTTCTGCTGTGGGCGCGATGGTCCGATAGTATTCAGATAGTAGATGTTGTATATCATTCAGCGCTTCGAGACGGCGAGATATTATGCGAGCACCTAAATTGGATAATTGCTCATTCCACGGTTCAACTTGTTCGGGATGTGATAACAATGCTGAACGGCGGTCTTTTAACAGCCGATTGCGCTGTGCCAACACGCGCTGATACCCTTCCAGATCAGCCAAATAGGACGCGCTTGATTGCGAAACGAGAATATCTAATATGCGACGGCGCTGCGCCGGTTCTCGCAATACGAGATCTACATCTTCGGGAGAAAATAAAACAGCGTTGAATGCGCCAATGAGGTCCGAAAGGCGGGGAAGAGAGGTCTCTGCAACAGAGGCTTGTTTCTTGCCAATGTGGGGATCGTAGGCAATGCGAATGGGGAAGGAACGATCTTCGCGCTCAATCTGGGCTTCGATCACAAAATAGTTAGCACCCCACCTGAGCACATCCCGATCTCTGGCACCGCGACCCGATTTGGCCAGTGCCAAAAAATACAACGCTTCTAAGACATTTGATTTACCGCGGGCATTATCTGCCCAGATTGCCGTTTTTGCCTGATCAAATGTAAATTCAGCATGCTCAAAGTTTCGAAAATTGGTGAGTTTAAGTGAGGAAACATACATCATTCATTGAGCCGCAAGGGCATAAGGAGGCAAAGATAGTCTTCGCCTTCGAGTTGTTCGCCAGGTCTGATGATTCCCGCGGCAACAGCGCTGTCGAGTTCAAAGAGCACTTCGTCACAATTAATGCGCCGGAGCACGTCTTGTAAATAGCCGGAATTATATCCAATAGTCATTTCATCTTCATCGTATTCAACGCCCATAGATTCGCGTGCTTCGCCTCCTATTTCCTGGCTGGTAGCTGATAATGCGAGTTCGTCCTTTTTGAGTTCGAGCCGCAACTGATGGGTCTGAGCACTTGCCAGAATGGATACGCGCCGCACCGCGGGCAGCAATTGGCTATTCGAAACGCGAAGGCGCTTGCCGTTGTTTTGGGGAATCACCTGTTCGTAATCGACATAGGGACCTTCAATTAGTCGAGAAAAGATCTGGATGGCGTCTTCGTCGCCCAGTGAAAAGAGCACATGGCTTTGCCCGAGTTGCACTTTTTGAAGATCTGATCCCCCGCCCATGAGTTTAACGACGTGATTCAGAGCATGAGGTGGAACAATGGCTTCTCTGTTTTGATCGGGTAGTCCATCTTGAATCCGCGAATATTTGACCAGGCGGTGACCATCGGTTGCCACCATGGTCATGCGTCCATTGCCAACCTGCCAGAGCACGCCTGTGAGCACCGGACGCGTTTCATCGCGAGACACGGCAAAGATCGTTTTAGAAATCATTTCGCCGAGGACATTGCTATCGGCCGAAGCCTCCTGAGCCTCCTCATCTTCATCGGACAGAAACCCGATCTCGGGACCGTCAATCTCCGTTGGCAGATCGGGAAAGTCGTCAGCTGGTACCGACATCAAGGCATACGTTCCTTCGGCACCACTTTGGCGCTGAAGCGTTACACGACCTTCTTCTGCGGTGAGGGATAGGGATTCTTCGGGCAACTCGCGCACAATTTCTGAGAATTTGCGCGCTGGCACCGTTGTTGCCCCGGCGTCTTCAATGGTGGCTGAAAGTTTGCATGTTATTGATATATCGAGATCTGTGGCACTCAAACACACATCGCTACCATTGTTTGCATCAATCAGGATATTGGACAATACTGGCAATGCGGTTTTGGAGGGCACGATATCGATCACAGCCTGGATACCTTTGAGGAGTTCATCTTTTTCTATTGATACTTTCATGAATGCGTCTCTCCCAAGCGCATGAAGCCCTTTGTGAATGATTTTTTGGGGTGTTGTATAGCGCGTTTTTTTGAGGTCAAAAGTGGATGATTTTTTGTTCAATTACAGACATCATAATTTACTGAATTTTAACGATTTTGTCAACCTTGCTTTTTGTCCGAAAACCCTCTGTGTCCCAAAGAGTTGTCAGGAAAAAAAAGAACAACTTAAATGGTTAAAAATTCACGTCTTGCCGTCAGCCACAAGCCCTTTGCAAAAATCGTTTCGCCGGTGAATTTCGCCCAGTGTCTGGCATAGGTGTTCACCTGGTCGGCTGTTTGTTCACACAGTGCCTGTACATCTTCATCGGTTTTCACTGCATTGGTTTTGTAATCGACGATTTTCCATCCTCCGGGCAGGCGATAGACCAGGTCGATGACGCCGCGAATAATTTCGCTGGCGTTGTTCTTCGCTTGCGATACCGCAAAGGGGACTTCGGTATAGACGGTTTCCGAGGCCTGTATTTCCGTCCATATTTCCGAGTTGCGAAATTGCTGCAATGCATCCAGTGCGTTCGGTAAAAACTCGGCGTCTGCACCTGCCTCCTGTAGCAAATGTATGACATAAGGTGTGGGATCATCGGGCAATCGCATGTTGATGGCGTCGTCGAATATCCGGTGGATTACGGTGCCATACGCAGCGCCTTTGCCTGCTGCTGATCGCTCTTCGTCCGTATATGTGATGTCCGCCCGGTCATCTGTTACCTGTATTACTTCAAAGGATTGTTTTTGCACGGTTTTCCAGAATTGATCTCTTTGTACTCGTTCTATTTCTACAGATGGTGTTTTGGTTGATGGGGTTTCTGGGGTGGGTTGCGGTGAATGGTCGCCGTGCGCCAGTTCGGGCACGTTTTTTAGATGGGGATAGAGCGGCGACCACGGTCCATGGTCGGGTTTTTCCTCGTAGGTGGATACTACGAGCAAATTTTCTGCGCGCGTTGCCGCTACGTAGAGCAATCGCAGTTCTTCACCTTGCAAAAATCGCGTTTCTTCGGCTTCGGCGTCTTCCCAACCCACAGGTTCGGCGACGACTTCGCGCTGATATGGCCCGCGGGGTTTTGTAATGGGTAATGCCAAAAAGGGTTCGTCGCTGGTGCGGGATACGTGAAACTCGGGACCATAGCGCGTGTAACTCGTGTCATAGGGGTCGGCGAGGAAGACGATTTTGCCCTGTAATCCCTTAGCTTGATGGAGGTTCATCAATCGCACGACGTCTTCCTGTGCGGAGGGGATGGACATTTGTTCAATTTTGTAGTCTCTGTCGTCAATGAGGGCGCGCAGTTCGGTCACCACCTGCCCCCAGTGCAATCCCTGCGCGCTCCATTCGCGGACGAGAGATAAGATGCGGATGAGATTGCCGGCATGAGTTTCTCCTCTGGGCAGAGTGCGCACAAAAGGCAGGAGGCCGAGTCTTTGTACACAGCGCGCTATGGCAGTATCTGGCGATAGGGATTGCAACCATTTCGACGCTTTTTTTAAATGGTCATACGCTTGCTCGAATAGTCGGTGTAATTCTGGATCCATTCCTTTGGCCAGATCGCGTGTCCAGTTGAAATCACCGCCTGCTTTTTTGAATGCATAGAGGGCATCATCTCCCAGGCCGACGAGATCCCCCCGCAAATAGGCGAGTAGTGGTAGCGGATTGTCGGGCATATAAACGGTTTCCAAAAAATCCGCGAGTGTGTGCAATACGTCTGCTTCACCCAGGCGATCACCACCCGTGATTTCAAAGGGGATACCGTGTTCCTCCAGTGCCTGGGCGTAATGGGACAAATAGCCAGAGGTACGCGTTAAGATGAGAAAGTCGCCCGGCGATGCGCTGACCGCTTCTCCATTAATTTCCGTTTTGCCTTCTATGGCAGCTGCGATGAAGTTTGCAATCCGCGCGGCGTCTTCCTCTGCGATCTGGCTTCGGCTGTTGCGATAGACTTTGTCGATTGAGATTCGGTGGACCGCCATATTTTCACCATTGGGTCTGTATTTGAATAGCGGAGCAAATTCGGCTTGATAGGGTTTTTCATGCGCGGTGAACAGGGGTTCAAATGCCGCGTTGATCCAATCGCAGAGGTGACCCAGTGAGCGAAAGTTCGTGTTCAGGTTGACGATATCGCCATTGGTATTGTCAATGCGGTTGCGGACGAGGTCAAAGGTTTCGACATCCGCGCGGCGAAAGCGATAGATTGATTGTTTGCCGTCGCCTACTAAAAATAAGCTGCCCGGGCGGGGTGTGATTTTGCGCCAATCGGTTTCTTGCAGGTTTTCGCCGGTTAAATACAGCAATATTTCGGCCTGGATGGGATCGGTATCCTGAAATTCATCTACGAATAGACAGCGATATCGATCTTGAAAGTGACGGCGCACTTCGGGGTGGTCGCGCAGTAATCGTGCGGCGAGTTCGAGCAGGTCCTGGAATGTGAGGCGGCCGGATTCGCGGCGGGTTCTGGCGTATTCTGCAACTGCATCATCGACAAAGGGGGCAGCGAATCGGTAGATGTATTGCCGCCATCTGGTGAGGGTGGGGTCGAGTATTTCGGTTTGAAATTCGGGTAATAAGGTGTCTCGCAAGTATTTTGCAAAATCCTGGTTGGGCGTCCAGCTTTTGAGGGTGACACCGAGGTTTCCGCTGAGTATTTTCAGGAGTTCGATGCGATCCGCGTCGGTGTGAATCCCCCGGTTCGACAGGAATAATCGCGCGCGGGACAATGCTGTCTGGAGGGCATCGCGTCTGCCGGAAAGTGGATCGGGGATATGGGCTTCCGTGCGTTGCAGAAAGGCTTCAAGTTGTGAAACTGCGGTCGATAAATCGGGTTTTTGTACTGGTTCGCTTACGAGCGGTACATCGCTGAACTGGTAGCGTCTTTGAAAAAATCCATACAGGTCTTCCGGGCGCAGGCCCAGTTCTTCAAATTTGACGAGTTGCGGGTCTTCGGATAGAAAACGCTGCTGGACAAATTGATCCCACGCTTCGCGGCGCATGACGGCTTCTTCGCGTTCTTCGACTTCTGAAAAGTCGGGTGGCAGGCTCGCTTCAACGGGTCGTTCTCGCAATAATTGGCCGCAGAATGAGTGTATGGTGCCAATAAAGCATTGATCTACTTTTTCGAGTGCGTTTTGAATGCGGTCCAGGTCCTCACCGCCTGCGTTTTTGGCACGCGATTTTAATTCACTGAAAAATCGCCCGCGCATTTCACCCGCTGCTTTGCGCGTGAAGGTGATTGCAGATAGTTGATCTACGGGTACGACACCTGTTTGCACCGCGTTCACCATCCGCTGCACCAGCGCATGGGTTTTTCCCGCACCCGCTCCTGCGAGCACCATCATATTGCGATCCAGTGCTTCGGCAATTTTATCGCGTGCTTGTTGATCTTGAAGGGTCATATTCCCATCCAGCGATTGAGGCTGTCCAGCAAGAGTGCGAAGTCGGGGTCGTCGTCCATTGTTTCACGCGCGTCGGCGAGGGCGTTGGCGTCCAGGCGTTCTTTGCTGCAGACGCGGTTGTAGATGCAGTAGTCGCATTCCTGGGATTTCTGTATGTGAAAAAAGCCGCCCTTCTCTACCAGTTCGAGCAGGGGGCGCAACACATTGGCGAGTGTTTCGGGTGCTGGCGGCGTTTCTGAAAGCCTGCGGCCGTGTTCTCTGTCGCCGGGAAAGACGTAACCGGATAATTGTACGCGTCCAGGTTCGCGTTGTTGTCTCAAGATCGAATTCAGAGCATAAGCGTACAGTGCCCATTGCAAATGCGTGCCGCGTTTGAGCAGGTCCCGTTCGTCGTATTGTGCCATGGATCCAGTTTTGTAATCCCAAATTACAAAGTTGTCTTCGACTCGATCTACGCGGTCAATACGCCCGCGGATGCGAATCGCGACGTCTTCTGTGAGTTCGAGTGTCACAGGGGGTTCGCAATTCAGCCCGCCCGATTCTCCAAATCCAAAGCTCACTTCAAATCCGATGGGGTCGGCGTTTTTTTCATCGGACTCGACGGATAGAAATACTTGCGCGGCTTGCGATAGGCGTTTGACGTCGGCGCGATACGCTGCTTCGTGTTCAACGGGATGGGTTTCTTTTTTTGCTTCTATTTCTCGTTCTAAGATTTTACGAATTAGCGTTTCGTGTCGTTCGCGGTCGGGGCGTTCGCCCCGCGCTTTCAGGGTTTGCATGAATTTGTGGAATAAGCTGTGTAATAACGCGCCAAAAGACAGGGGGTCGAGCCATCGCGTGGGGTCGGTTTCGGTTTTTTCTATGGGTTGTATTTCGAGTACGTAGTTCAAAAAATACCGGTACGGACATCGGGCGAGCATTTCCAGTTTTGAGGGTGAAAAGATGCGGTGCTGTGCGGTAATCGCCAATTCGGGTGTGGGCTTGCCGAGCCAGCCATCATAGGTCGTCAATCCGTCCCATTCGCGATTGCGGCGCGCCTTTTGTCCTGCGACCAGATGGGGGAAGGTCTGATGCACAACGGATTCGTAGTCGGCTGAGGCGTGGTGCGCTATCAGTGCCTCTGCGTCGTCCAGCGCCTGTGTAGATGTTTGGGGCAAAGTGGGTGCAACAGGTATAGGGTTGATGTTCATCTGTTCGGCGGCTTGCTGAAAGAGGGCGGCGGGATAGCGTTCCCGGCTGTCGGATAGGCTTCGATGGCAGGACAATAATGTCACTTTGCTATATGCCATGCCCAATACGCGGATGAGATGCCACACTTGCTCGGCGGGTCGCTTGCGGCGCAATTCCAGTTCATCGGATACGCCCGAGCGCTCGCCATCTAATAGTATTGGGTCTTCTGTTGCGCCACCGGGGAAGGTGGCTTCGTCCAGGCCTGTGATGTAAATATGTGCGCGATTGGTGTATCCCGCGCGCGAAAGCGGGGCTATTGACAGATGTCCGGATTTGGCTGCTTCGGCTTTAAAAGAGAGGTTGGCGATCAATTCAGATAGACGGTTTGCCAGTCGGCGTACAGGTGCTTTGCGGCGCACGGATTGGGCCACGTGGTGCAGGCGATCCCGGATCGCGGTGAGGACCTCATCTTCGGCGTTTGCAAAGTGCGCGAGAAATTGCAAGCCAGCATTGACCAATGCACCGAGCGATACACGGGGTCCGCTGGGGATGAGATCGAATAAGCGTTTGAGTTCTTCTTCAACGGCTTCGATTTCCTCAAGGGTTAATCCGCGATGGTCGGTTTCCGAGTTTTCACTGTCTCTATGGCGCAGGTCGGCTTTTATCTGGTTCAGAGCAGTAAAATAACGCCGAGGACCTTCACCTTCGCCAATATGCGCGTGTTGGAGGACGGTTGCAATTACAGGTGCGCCTTCGGTGGCGATCAGGCCCGCGCGGCACATCATTACGAGTTCGTCAGAGGGGTATCCCACGCCTACCCACCGGTAAAAGTTCACCAGTGCGCGACCGGTTCGGGTTGTCGAAACAGGTATGCCTTCGGCAAATGTGGCGGGCAGCCCATATCGCTGAACCGCATCGCACAACAGGCTCACATAGGGCATTTCTGAGGTGTATGCGATTTCGACGGTGTCCAGGGGTATGGTTCCCGATCTTATGTCGCGCAATACGGTGCTGATTTCTGTTTCGGTGCCGAGGGTTTCGCACAGTTGAATTTGAGATTTGTCTCTGGGGTTTAATCTCGATTTAGATATGTTTCCGCCCACTCCGATTTTGCCTGTGTTGGCGGGATAGGGTGCTTTGGGAAAGCGTTTTGTCGCACTGTGTGGCGGGGACGATACACCCGTATTATTTCGCCCGATGCGGTAGATATAACCCTTTGTTTTTTCGCTGAGATAGTCGAATGCCAGTTTAGGTAATGGAGTTTCATCGAGGATGGCATAGTGTGTATTTTTTTGGGGCAGATGGGTTTTTTGATGGTTCAATGCATGTCGATACAATACGGCGTTGTCGTAGAGGTGGTCTCTTTCAAATGTCGCACAATACGTCTGGTAAAGATGCCGTAATACCTGATGCCGCGTGCCTTTCTCAGAAAGCGAGTCGGTTTCCAGTTCCAAACCCGCTGCACGCAGGACGCGCAATGTGCGCAGAAAAGGTCGCGCGAGCGCAGTGGCTTGTTGCGCGAAGTACTCATCATCGATTTCGCGCACGACCCGGGGGATGATTTCGTCCAGCCAGAATAAGTCCGCGTCTTGCGCCATGCGCGCATGTCCTTCTGCGATGAGATGGGCACCCGCATCTTTTTCCGCGAGGCTGCGCGGGGTTTCGATTTGCAAGTTCAGCCACGAATATCCCGTTGCCGCAAGTGCGAGTGTCAGGTCGTGCCCTGCGGTCATGGTGGGGACGATCAGGACTTTTGCGTCGATTGGATGCGCGTCACAGAATGCTTTTATTTGTGCGAGGTGGTATTGCATGGGACTATTCCTCACTCATATCGCAATGTCTCGGTGGGATTTGTTCGGGCGGCTTTCCACGCCTGCGTGCTTACGGTTAATAGCGCGATTCCCAATGTGAGGAGGCTTCCGAGGACGAATGGGGTTGCGCTGAGTTCAATCCGATAGGCAAAATGCTGCAACCACCGGTCCATCGCCAGATAAATAATCGGATAGGCGATCAAATTTGCTATTCCAACGAGGATGATAAAGTCTCTGCACAGCAGGATTATCAGATTCCAGACGGATGCGCCCATTGTTTTGCGTATGCCTATTTCTTTTGTGCGCTGTTCTGCGGTGAAAGCTGCCAATCCCAATAGGCCCAGACACGCGACAAAGATCGCGATGACAAATGCCGCGCTGAATATTTGTCTCGTGCGCTGGTCGTCCCGATACCAGCGTTCCAACTGGTCGGACGCAAAGGCGATTTCGGGCGAGCGGGTGGGAAGAAATTGCGTCCAGGTGCGTTGTAGAAATGCCATTGTTTCTGAGAGTCCTTGCGGTCGAATCCGCATGGAGAGGTGGCTGAGGCGATACCACGCGGCTGTGATGACCAGTGGTTCGATGGTTTCGTAGAGGGGCCGATAGTGAAAGTCTTTGACCACGCCGATCACATGTCCTTTTCGAACGTGTGAGTTCAGTATTTTTCCTATGGGGTCTGTCCAGCCAAATACTTTTACTGCCGTTTCGTTCAGGACGAATAATTCGCCGGGTTTGCCGCGTCTTTCCCACGCGCGTTCTGCGTACGTGCGGTCGTAATTTCGCCCGGATAGCAGGGGAATGTCGTAGCAGTCTATAAATGCCTCGTCTGCGCCAAATACCCGCACTTCAACGCCCCGGTCCGGGTCGCCTTCCGGGAAGAACCACTCGCGATTAGGCCAGCTGTTTCCCGGCAAATGCGATGTTGCCGATACGGTTGTGATGTTCGGGTGTTGTGAGAATGCGTCTTTTATTTGCAGATATCGCTTTTGCAACTGTCCGCCATCGCTTTGATATCGGTCTTGTCGAAAGATTGAGGCGACGACGACTTCATCTTTGTTAAATCCCAGGTCTTTTTCCCGTATCAATCGCATTTGATCGGCTACAATGATGGTTCCTATGATTAATATAATCGAAATGGCAAATTGCAACACGACAAGTCCTTTTCGCACGCGGGCCGGGGCTGATCCGGCTTTGATTGCTCCGCCTTTCAATACGGTCGCGGGTTCGAATGCGGAGAGGTAGAGTGCGGGATAGCTTCCGGATAATAGCCCGACGAACAGGGTGATTCCCAGGATCCAGAGGGTTAATCCGCTGTTCAGGGTGAGGTTTTCTTGCACAAATGCGCTGAACGGGGGTAGTGCGAGATATACCAGTCCGAGGGCTATACAGGCCGATAGGGCGGATAAGAGGAGGGATTCTCCAAGGAATTGCTTTATGAGATGCGAGCGATACGCGCCCACGACTTTTCGGAGTCCCACTTCTTTTGCACGGCTGGCGGATCGGGCTGTGGAGAGGTTCATGAAGTTGATACAGGCTATTGTGAGGATAAAGAATCCCACGAGTCCCAGCAGATAGATCTGCTGTATGTCCTTGTAGGGTCTTCCCGCGTCGCCGGTAAATCCGGGCATATCGATTTTGGAATACAGGTGCATGCGCGAGACGGGATGGAGATAATAGCGCACGGTTTCGCTTTCGTCTTCTGCGATTTCCGCATAGCGTTCGACGAGTTCCGGCAATTTGCGGGCGATGTCTTCGGGATTTGCTCCGGGTTTCAGGCGCAGGTACGTGTTTGCCGGGCGCGAGTACGCTGGCGGCAACCAGTGATCCCACGATCTGCGCTGGCGAACGCCCTGTGGCATGGTGGCGGTGATGAAGTCATATTGAAACCGCGAGTTGTGGGGTGCTTGCCGAATGACGCCAGTGATTTGATATGTGCCGCCAAATAGGTTGTGATCTACTGTGATTATTTTGCCGATTGGATTGATGGTTCCGAAGAATTTTCGTGCGATGGATTCTGTTATAACTACTGAAAATGGGTCTTGTAATACGGTTTGGGGATCGCCTATCAGGACTTCTATGCCGAAGAACGCGAATACGTTGGGGTCGCTTAACCAGAACATCTGTTGAAGCGATTTTTCCCCGGCGGTTATCCATCTGAGACCCGCCCAAAAGCGTGTGGCGTCTTCTATTTCTGGAAATTCTTCGGTCAGTACGGTTGCCAGTGGTCCCTGTTGCCCCGTGTTCCACGCTATCCGCCCGTTTGCATGGCGGGTTTGTTTCATGACGCGGTAGGTGCGCGCTACTTCTGGGCGAAACCGGTCGTAGCTCAGTTCATAGGAGATGTAGATCGCGAGCAATACCGCACACGCCATTCCAAGTGCCAATCCCGACAGGTTGATCAATGAATAACCCGGGTGTCTCAACAGGTTGCGGACGGCGATGGTGAGGTAGTTTTTTGCGAGGCAGAGGGTTTGTTTCATGGGATATAGGTGTGAAGCGTGATCCGCAGATGACGCAGAAAAAAACGCGAGTAACTTGAGCGTTTTTCGCAGATAAAAAAGAGAGGCTGGGGGATGGTTGGACGTTAGTGGTTGTCATCGCGGCATGGTGTCAAGCCGCGACCCAGAAGGTTTTGACCATCCCGACCAGCACAACGCAGTCATCCAATTCTTTTTTATCATACTCAGAGTCTTTCATTCGTTCAAGGGTTTTTCGTTGAACTGCTATCGCAGACCTGCATGAATCACTCGCCTTCATATACCATTTAGAACCCTTACTGATCGCTGTGCAGGGTTTTAAGTTGCTACAGATTGTGGTTTACCTTATTCTTTTCACGATTGATTCCCGCGTCTGTTGTTAAACTTTACAGGCGATCAGCCTTGCTCAGAGGCAGATGGGTGGGAGCTATACGCGGAGCACAACACCAGTAAAAACCGATCACTATGTGTGGTGGAGGTATCGGTATGAGAATACGATTAAAAAATCTTGGCATCTTAAAGCATGCGGAATTTTCGCTGGGAGATTTAACCATTATATGCGGTGAAAATAACACCGGCAAAACATATATGGCTTATGCACTGTACGGTTTCTTGCGGTCCTGGCGTGAACTTATTGATTTTTCGATTAGTGATGCTCAGATACAAAGATTGCTTGCAGATGGTGTTCTCAATATCGACTTATCACAATATGTGAAAACAGCAAATCAAATTCTTGCGGAGGCCTGTGAGAAGTATAGGGATAAACTGGATGAAGTTTTTGCGGCAACAGAAGGCCGGTTTGGTAACAGTGAATTTCACATTGAGATAGAAATTCCTGATATACTTGGTATAGAATATAAACGCGAAATGATGTCCACTGATGGTGATAATTGGAACCTCGACGAGGATTGGCACTTTAGCTGTTTAAAAAGAAAAGAGAGTCAAGAGGTAATATTCACTTTGCAGGCAAAAAAGAAAAGCCGGAGAAGGGAAATGCTTTACAGTATTGCAAACAGGTTTATTCATCATAGGATTAGCGATATTATTTTTTCTCAATCCCTACCTTTTCCCTTTATCACTTCAACCGAGCGCACGGGTGTGGCTATTTTTCGGAGAGAACTAAATTTTGCTCGCAACCGTCTGCTTGAAGATATGGCGCAGGCGAACAAAGTGGCTGATTCTCGGGATTTGCTATCCAAAGGGTACCAAAATTATCCTTCGCCAATAGAAGCCAATGTAGAGTTTATAGGCCAGCTTGAATACATTTCAAAAAGAAAAAGTTTTATCACTAAAGAACATCCCGATGTATTGGAAGAATTTGCGGATATTGTCGGTGGCGATTACAGTATAACACAAAATGACCAGCTATATTATATCCCCAGAGGGACGGGGATCAGATTGACGATGGACCAAAGCTCAAGTGCTGCGCGTTCATTGCTGGATATGGGTTTTTATCTGCGCTATGTCGCCCATAGGGGAGATCTGTTTATGGTAGATGAGCCGGAGTTAAACCTTCATCCAAAAAATCAACGTCGCATTGCCAGACTTTTTGCCCGTCTGGTGAATTTGGGGATTAAAGTCTTTGTAACGACCCATAGCGATTACATCGTCAAAGAGCTAAATACGCTTATCATGCTTAATCACGATAAGCCGCACTTAAAAAGAATTGCGAAAGAAAACGGGTATCGGAATGATGAGTTGATCCGTTCAGATCAGGTTAAAGTGTATATGGCGCAAGAAGCATTGGTGCCATTAGAAGAAGGGCAAAAGAGGCGCAGAAGAGGTCATACGCTTGTGGAGGCCGATGTTGATCCAGAACTTGGCATTGAAGCCCCCAGTTTTGACGAGACTATTGAGAAAATGAACAGGATTCAGAGGGATATTGTGTGGGGTGGGGAGTAAGATTGTGAATGATATAGAAATATTACAGGAAATGCTCATCTCTCAGGCGCAGGTTCCATTGCAACAGGAGCAAGGTAGGCTCTCTGTCGAACTAACCGACACGCAAGCTAAAACAACGGTTGTTATAAAAGAACTGCCTTATGACTCAATTGTTATCAAAACGGACGTTTTTGAACTTAGACGGGCTTTCTTTGCAGGTTCAAAGGACGAACGCAGGCGAGCGGATTTCGTGATTGTATCCAATGAAGATACGAAAAAGTGGATTATCTGTATTGAAACAAAAAAAGGCAACATCCAAAAAAGTGAAGTTGTTGCACAATTACGAGGCGCGCGATGTGTTATGGATTATTGCAAATCTATAGGAAGGGAATTCTGGACAGCAAAGGGATTTCTCGAAGGTTATGAGTACCGATTTGTAGGTATAGCACATATTAACGTTCCAAAACAACCGACGCATTCTACTCTCGACATTCAGTCCCAGGGAGAATTACATAGCCGTCCTGATGTTTTTCTACAAATTTTAGGGAGTTCGAATCTCTCTTTTAGCAATTTAATTGATGAGGCATCCTGATAGCACGACACCCAAACTTTCCCCAATCTCCGCACGAATTAATTATACGAAATCTCGAAACATCACATTGTATCCATACGAATAACTTTACGACGACGTACTTCGACCTTTGTGATATTTTTTAACGTCCATTCTTCTGGCTCACCTCCTCGTCGGCCATACCGAGCATAAAAATGTATAATATCCCCTTCAGTAATGTACTCAGCCCATTTTCCTTTACTCACAGATGTATAAGTACATGTAATAGATTCTCCAAATGTGCCATAATGAAATAGCACTCGTGTATCTGATACTTCTCCGCACTTATCACAAATTAAAAACACATCGGATAAACGCACCATTTCCAATTGTTCCGGTCCCTTAAACCAATAATTCGGTTCTTTGTAAATTTTTTCAACTGTGGCACAAAAGCGTTGTCTGGGCATCTTGTTTGTCCTCGCAACAGGATAAAATGATAATACAGAAAAATTTTCGCTGTGCTGTACCAATTCTAAATTTTTTCTGTGTATCCCTGTATGTTCGGACAAAATATCCAATGCTTCTTTTTCACCCCAACGACCCTCTATATCTACCAGCCACCTCTCAGGCAACAATCCGTCAATCACAGGATAAAAACCAAGTTTTTCTGGTTCTTTTTCCACATGTCCCAAATATTTTCCCGTCGTATTATCCCTTAATCCATACATACCAGATTCAAAATTTGAATTAGAAAAAGAAAGTGTTTTTTTGCTCATGTGAGACCCTCAATGTGTACAAACATCAAATCCTATCTACTTTCCACACCTTCCATCTTACCCTGACACATCGGACGTTTTGTCTTTTTAATCTTAGTTAGAGAGATATATTCTTTCAAGGTATTTTTTCGACGAGGGGAGCAGATCGATGGAATACGGTAGCCCGATTTTATACAAGCGCGTGGAGATCCCGCCTGAGTTCTGCGTTACAGCAGAGGAGGGGACCTATGGCGGGGATATCCGGATGGGCGATCTCGAGGGAAAGGGACGGGCGGATTTTCTGGTGTACCGGTCGGTTGACGATGCGCATGACGGCGGGGGCATGAAGCCGTGTTTTCTCGGTGCTTTTACCGCGGATGGTGAGGTTCTGTGGCAGATGGGAGAGGGTGGCGTCCAGCCCAGCCGACCCGGTCCTGTCGCTATTTGCGATATTGATGGCGATGGCAGAGATGAGGTTATTTGTTTTTTTCTCGATCCTGCGGTTGAGGCCGATCCCGATTCGATGGCAAATGTGGTTGTTCAGATTCGGGATGGGAAGACTGGCGATCTCAAGCAGCAAGATAGTCCCGGTGAGTTGCGGTCGTGTCGGGGACGGGGGGCGAATTGGGTTCACCAGCGCATTATGATTGCCAATTTCCGCGGAACCGATACGCCTCGAGACTTTGTGATTAAGCTCGGGGGCAAGGTTATTGCTTTTGATGAGGATCTTCAGGTGCTCTGGACCTATGAATCCAGGTGGACAGAGTACAGTCGATGTCCGGCGTACATTCCTTCGGTCGGAGATATTGATGGCGATGGTAGGGATGAGGTCAATGGCGGGTATTTTCTGTTAGACAACGATGGGACGGTGCTCTGGGAGAAGCAACTTGGATGGAATATGGATTCGGTGTCTATCGCGGAGTGGGATAATGGGCAGGTGCGCGCCATTTGTTCCGGGTTTGGGCATGTGATGGATGGTTGTGGGAATGTGGTTCTGCGTCTCGGCGAGGAGAAGGTTCCTCACGGTCAGGAGGTGAGGGTGGCGCGATTTAACGCGCGCGATCCGTCTCCCCAGATGGTGATTCGATATCTGGGGCATAACACGGATGTGATGGTTGTGGATACCAAGGGGAATTGTCTCAATGACTTCCGCCTCAATCCTTCGCCTAACAATACCGGTATGGAGGTTGTGTACTGGAATGGATCAGACGCGCCTGCGCTTCTGTACAATGGTGGGATGCTGTGGGAGCCTCTTGAGGGAGTCTCTACCCCACTGCCGGGACTTCCGGACCCCA
>JAPOXY010000004.1 GCA_026706845.1 Gemmatimonadota bacterium | reverse complement strand
TCTAGGCGAGAGTCCATTTCCTTTTCGTATGCTTCATTCACCCTGTTGCATTGTCATCTCCTGACACATAAACTAAGTCCTTCAACTCGTCTCGTCCGTCTTGCCCTTTCTTCACCATCATTATTTTCAACTCCCAAATATTCACAAAACTCCCGTACCGCATCTTCCACTTCTTGTCGTGAAACACAAGGCATCAAAGTCGGGATTAAGTCAACTGTGCCATCATCCGATATAACAATTACCATGGTGCCAATTTCCACTGTTCTTTGATAACGAACGGATGAGTTGAACCGCGCTCCACGCGCCCGATCGCCAGAAGAGTTAGCTTGTCCATCGAGTATTACTCCAAATGCGTAACAGCGTCCGTCGGGACCGAGAATAATTGCTCCGTCGATACGGCCAAGTCGCGCTACATCGCTGCGGTCCAAATATTCAGGTTTGATAGCCAATGCTTCCTGACCAAGACGTTCTATTTCAGAAACTGGGTCCTCTGAGACAACTATCGTGGTTCCCTGGTCATTGTCTAGAGCGCATTGAAATATGTCCCAAATGCGATCGACTTCGCCCGTGCCTACCGTCCTTTGAGCAACGTCTCTGAAGAGTTCCTTATCTAGTATTTGCTTCGGCAGTGTTGCGTGTTCATAGGCAACCCTCATAAGTACTGTGTCGTTTATACTCAGTGACCATCTGGCATGTCCCTCTATTGCGATTTTCGCTACATCAGGTGCAGCGATGCACTCTCCTAATCCATAAATGGCTTGACCGTCAGTAAGCAAAGCTGTTGTCTCGTCCGTAAGTTCCAATAATTTTCTTACGCTCCGAGTTTCATGCAGACCTACAGGATTTTGAAATGTGATCTTTAGCTTGTTTGCCAAATTGTCGGGGTCCGTAATGACCAAATGACCTTTGGCACCCGAACGCTCGTATGTTAGCGATGCGACTTCGCTTGCGCGTATGAATAGGTCGTTTGGTATCGGAGCCAGAGCGGAGGTTACACCATCTACGAAGCGTGTGGCTGAGCCCCTAACTATGTCAATGCAATCTCCCAATACGATGAATCCCTCGCCCGGGTCTGGAAAGTAGAGTGCTCTGTCTGCTCGACCGAGACAGGTGTTAATAATCGTTTGTACAAAAGATTCTTCAATATGGCGCCCATGATAGTCATCCTTCTTTGGATTGTTGAAACGGGGCACGGATTCAAGGGCGTCATAAGGTATCCCGACGCAGGTATGAACCTCATAGCCTGCTACGGGCGCAGAATGACTTACAAAAAAGTTGAGTCCTTCAAATTTTCCTGATTTTTGAATAGCCTCAGCGATAGCATGAGCACGAGAACGAAGGAATAATCCACGCCTTCAATGTTCCTGAACCCTGGGGTGAGTGCTAAATACTTTGTAGTAAGGATCCGCTTTACGAATTTCATCTGCCCTCTTCTCGATTGAGCGCAAGTCATTTACTACAAGAGGGCCATCTTCTGGTTCAATGCAAATGTCATGTCGGAGATCATCCTCGGTGGCAAAACCGATTAACAACGCTTTAGCCTTATCATGTGTTTGCAAGCCTATATGAGACAGAGCCTTCTGGATTTCATACTCAATGGACATCCTAAAGGAATCTTGGAAAGCCCACATGAATTGGTCAATCACTTTGCTCATTTATCACCTGTCAATAGTTTATTTTGGAGAATTATATACAAAAGGGTCGAAGAAAAAATCGGATTTTGAACAGTTAAAACGGGGCAGAGCTAATGCGCTCTAACTCCCGAAGTGCTCTCTGGTTCCATCCATGTACCGGAGGACTGGATTTGCGTAGGCAAACTGCACTATACCCTGACGCTGATCGAAGATCATCACGGGTTCCTACCAGGTATCCCTATCATCGGTTGAGAGCGTCGCGAGAATGTCTCCCATGTCTTTCTTGCCGTTGACCATTGCTCCCAAGGCCACAATGAGATGCCTCTCTTGTGCCCCGGAATAATGACCGGTTGCCACACGCGCCATGACTGCGGATGCTGCTCAACCCGGCATCTGTAACATCACCTCGATAATTCCGCATCATCTATCTCCTCTATTTGCGTTTAAATGGATGTCGTTAGACCGACCCGGACTTCCCCTCTGAAGGCATCCCATCCTCCTTGACATAGTAAGATAAATAGTATAGATTTCTGACATCAATATCAAGAAATATTTGAATGTGAGGGATGTAGTCCAATGACCGGAATCGCCGACAAGATCATGCAGAGGATGTCCGTTCACGATAGCGGAAGATGGGTATGCACGCCGAGGGACTTCCTGGACCTCGGCAGCCGCGAGGCTGTTGACCAGGCTCTGTCGCGTCTCGTCAAGGCGGGACGGCTGCGCCGGGTGGGCCATGGCCTGTACGACAGGCCGAGGATTAGCAATGTGCTGAATCGTCCTGCGCCCGTCGATCTGGATGCGGCCATCACAGCACTGGCACGGCGGGATGGCGTGCGGATCATGCCGGATGGATTGGTGGCCGCGAATCAGTTGGGTCTCACCAACGCCGTGCCCGCGAAGGTCAGCTACTTGACGGATGGCCATTCCAGGACCCTCAAGATTGGCGGAAGAACTGTCCGGTTCCGGCATGCGGGCCCAAGCGTCATGCGGTGGGCGGGAAGACCCGCCGCGCCAGTAGTTCAGGCACTGCGGTGGTTGGGCCCCCGTGTAGCCGTGGACGGAGAGATCGTCTCGGCGCTGAGTCGCCATCTTCCCGACGATGTGAAGCTCGATCTGTTGCACAACAGCCGCGATCTTCCCGGCTGGGCATTGCCGCTGGCGCGCAGCATCGCGAGCGATCAGGCCGTTGCCGTATGACCAGGGGCTTTGAATCGTTTCTCGCCCTACCGGAGCAGGACAGGCGGGACATTCTTGAAGCGGCGGCAGCCCGCCTTGATACGTTGCCGAGCTATGTGGAGAAGGACTTCTGGGTTTGCTTGGTTCTCGACACGTTGTTCAATCGGCGTCCCGAGGGGCATCCGAGGCTGCTTTTCAAGGGTGGAACGTCGCTGTCCAAAGCCTTCGGACTCATTAAGCGCTTTTCCGAGGACATCGATCTCGTGGTGTTCCGCGACGGTCTTGGCTTCGAAGGGGAGCGCGACCCGACCGTAGCTAGCCAACTGTCGAACAAGAAACGGGCCGCGCTGTTCGGAGAACTCAGGGCGGCGTGCAGTGGATACATTCAGGGGGCACTGAGGACAGCTCTGGCGGGTCGGATTGACGAGCTCCCGACCAGTTGTCAGATCGTTCCGGATGAGGGCGATGTTGACAGACAAACGCTCTTCATCGAATACCCAACCCTCTTTCCAAGCGGAGACGTCACCTATGTGGCCCCGCGTGTGAAGATTGAGGCGGGAGCGAGGTCGGCACTCGACCCCAGCCAGCACTGCACGGTCACCTCCTATATCGCCGATGAGCTTCCTGACTGGTCGTTCACAGCGGAGGGTATTCGCGTGATCGCGCCCGAGCGCACCTATTGGGAGAAGCTGCTGATCCTGCATGGCGCATATTGCGGATACCGGGACGCCGGGCGCCTGCCAACTGACAAGGATCGCATCTCGCGTCACTACTACGATGTCGCGGTGATCACGTCGACGGAAGTCGGCAGGTCGGCCTTAGCCAACATCGACCTGCTGGAAGCGGTTCGGAACCACAACCTTGTCGCGTTCCGACAGGCCTGGAAGCGGTTCGAAGAAGCGGCTCCAGGATCGGTGAGACTGGTTCCTCAAGCGGAACTGCGCAAGGTGATCGAACAAGACTACCGAGCCATGCAGGGCATGATCCTCGGTGAGACCCCGGATTTCGGATGGGTCACGGATCAGCTTCGACAGGCCGAAGCTGCGATAAACGGAATTTGAACATGGCCACAGCCAGAGAAACTGAAAGCGTCTGTGACGCATGTTCGACGATGTGTAGGGGAAGCGGATTTACAAGGAGAACAATATGAGACCCATCAGGCTTGGTGTTGTTGGTCTTGGTCTTGGTCAATGGATAGTAGAAACTGCGAAGAAAATCGAGGGTGCCCACGTTGTGGCAGCTGCGGAGAATATGCCTGATCGATTGGACGGTATGGGGGGTTATAGAGCCTATGAGAAGGAAAATGATCTCAGGCTTTACGAAGATGCAGACCAGATGATGGATAGCGAATCGTTGGACGCGATCGCACTTGCGGTGACGCCCAAACATCGCAGAGCGCTGATCGAATCGGCTGGCAACAGGGGCATTCCAATGCTGATCGAGAAGCCCTGGGCAGGGACTGTCAAAAGTGGAAGAGAGTTGGTTGACTTGTGCAACAGTTTTGATTTGCCCTGTCAGGTCGAATTTCCGATCCGTTGTATGCCTGCAATGGTGCGGTTGCGAGAACTCCTGAAAGGCGACCTCGGAAAAGGGTGGATGGCGAATGGCAATCTGATGGTGGGCTGGTGTCCTCCTCCAGAATCAAAACACTGGGATCCGGAAAACCACAATGGGCTTATCAACGAGTGCTATGTACATCTTTTCGACACGCTGGCATTTTTACTGGGCAAGCCCAAATCCGTATTCTCATTTGGGGGATCCTTCAGAGGTAGCCCAATGCCAGATGCGGCAGCAGCAGTCATTGAGTTTGAGTCTGGGGCCTCCGCTTCGCTGACTTGTGGTGGCATTGGTGCTGCTTGTGCTGATGGCGGACATCTTCTGGATATTTGGACAGAGAACGGACTGGCACGCATAACTGGCACGCAATGGCTACCGGATACGCTGGAATGGGGACTGAGGGCGGCCAATAAATCTACAGTTGAGACGTTTCAGGCGCCTGGGCGAACGACCCTGATGGAGTACAATATGCGTGCATTTTTCAACGCTGTCCGAAGTGGCGCCCCCGTAGCTGCAACACCGGAAGACGGACTGATTGCAACAGCCATCGCGATGGCTATTCAGGAATCTATTGTTACGGGGAATCGCGTTGCGGTGGACTATTAGGCAAAACTATAACGCGAATTATGGTGAAATTCGCAACTTGCCGAAATGAATATGCGTACGCGGCGTATCTGGTGTGCCGCTGTCCCACACGCAGCGGAAGTCACCCGGTGCAATTTCAATAAGTGTGGGATAAGAGTTTTTAATCCCGGCATCGTAGAAGGTTTTCTCTTCGCTCCAGGTGTCTCCGGGATTTTTTGTTTTGTACCGCAGAGAGGTCCGACCTCCGTTGGGAAATCCCGGTGCTTTTACTCTTTGGGGAGGTCCATCGCTGTAAACGTAGATATGCGTGCCATTTGAGGATCGACCAAAGTATGCCTTTGACTTGGCGTTGTGCAGGTCGGGTTCGGGTTTGGCGACACTCCAGGTACGGCCACCGTCACGGCTCACGCTCGAATAGGCTCTGGGAGGGTCCGTCGTGCGATCGGTTTCGTCGTAATCGGCAGTTCGCATGACAATCCATAATTCCTCTGATGTTTCTCCCGGGGCGATATTTCCCTCATGCAGGAAAACACGGGCATTGGTGGGTTGGGGAATATATGCTTCGAGCTTCCACTCCAGCAGGCTGGTACTGCTGAGAACGAAGTGGTCACGCGAACCGCGTGGGTCTTCTTGCAGCGTGTTGCGGTGGGCTGGCAGGAGATACTTGTGTACTGAGTCGATTTCTGTAGTAACGATGCTCGAGCATGTGATGAGCGGTCCCGCATAGTGCATCGCCATTTCCACCTGTGTCCAGGAATAACCGCCATCTGCTGTGAATGCACCGACCAGTTGAGATTCTTCGCTGTTCTTCTGGGCTATTGGACAGCGCATCGCAAAGCACCAGATTACGTCCTGTCCGGGAGCGCGGTAAAGGACTGGATTCGCGTAGGCAAATTGCACTATGCCCTGACGCTGGCGATGATCGAAGATCATCACGGGTTCCTCCCAGGTATCCCCATCGTCAGTTGAGAGCGTCGCGAGAATGTCTCCCATGTCTTTCTTGCCGTTGACCATCGCTCCGAAGGCCACAATGAGATGCCTTTTCTTCTGCCCTGGAATAATGACCGGTTGCCACACGCGCCAGGCCTGCGGATGCTGCTCAACCCGGCGAACTACGCGCAAATCCGTAACGTCTCCACGATAATTCTGCATCATTTATCTCCTCTATTTGTGTTCAAATCTTGGTTGTCTGGATGCAAAAGATCTGCATAATTGTCGGTCTCTCCAAGTTGAAAATTACCCTCTGTCAGATCACCAATCAATAGAATTGTGTTTCATATATTCTTAATATCGGCAATCGCTATATATGGTCAAATATCACGATATATAGTGACTGGGAATATAAAAATTTCAGACTGACTTTTATATACTCTTCTCTAATTACTTAAATATAAATAATGCTTTATGACTAAAAATGTCTTATGACAAATCACGTTGGCACGGATATTGCGTAGTTAAAATTATATTTGCAAAGCAGGACCAGCCGTGATATTTCTCAGCAAAAACGGCAGGAGGCTCTGCTTGTCAGTGCCACGTATCGCACAGGGGGTACAATACGCACACGGCGACACGGAACTACCTTTTTACAGAACCTTTTGGGCTTAACCAGGGCGCAGAGACTTTATCTGGCAATGATACTGTTAAAGCTTATAAGGAGACACCTGTGATTTTACCACCAGAAAAATATCCCTTCGGATTAAAAATGGAGATGGCAATAAGTGAGGTTGAGAATCGCTTGAAATCTATGGAGGGATTGAAGTGG
>JAPOXY010000003.1 GCA_026706845.1 Gemmatimonadota bacterium | reverse complement strand
GCATCAATCACAGGCTTGATACACAAGCCCTAAACTCTCCACCGAAGCGGGGTAACTCCAAAAATTTTCCTCTCGCAATTTCTGATTATCGGTTCTGAGAGGTGTTAAACTTTTCGATTTCCTTTGCTAGGACGTGGAGCTTGTGAGCGAGCAGGAGTTGTGTGTAGAGTAACGCTGACTCAAACTGACCATGACCGCGGGCTTGTTCGAGCAATAAGTTTACTGTGATGGCCAAATCGCCAGACTCAACCTTGTCTAAGATTTCCTTCTCTACCAGTTTGTCCATTTTGCCCCTTTCTGATTATCGAATCTGATAACCGTTAAGCGTTTCCAACTCCTTCATCAACATATTCTCATAGCCATAAACTATAACGCTTTATAGCCCCGGCCCTTTTGTATATAATTCCCTCTTCCCGACGCGTTCTTCCGAGACTCCGACTCATTGAAACACCGTTTTCCGTTCCACCTGCTGCAGCGGGTCGTCCCTTACCGGAACCTCGACCTGTATGACGCCGATCAGATTGAGGTCGAGCCGAATGTCGAGCGCCACCTCTGGCCGGTTATGCGCCACATGCTCAAGGAGTACTACGCCATGGTGTCGTCCCTCGACGACCAGCTCGGCAGGATTGTCGCGGCGCTCGATGACCTCCATCTACGGAAAAATACGACGATTATCTATACGTCCGATCACGGCGATCTGGTGGGCAGCCATTCAACCGGGCGCTATCGCAGCAAGAGCCTGCCGTACCAGAATGCGTACCGGGTGCCGTTGATCATTGCGGGTGCCGACATCCCTCCAGGAACTGAAGTCGATACGCCCGTCGGCAGTGTCGATTTGCTCCCGACAATTCTCGATCTTGCCGGGCTTCCTTCAGCCACAGACCTGCCTGGCCGCTCTATGAAAGTGGGAGTCGATGGCCGAATCGGGTCCGAGTCTGACGTGGTGTTGATGGGACTGCACAACTGGCGCGCCGTCCACGACGGCAGATACTGTTATGCCGTGTTCTTCGACGCAGACGAGAGCACGCTGTTGATCGATACCGAACGCGATTCTTACGACATGGACAATCTGTTGGAACGGTTTGAGTTGTACCCCGCGGGCGTGCGACTCCACCGGCAGCTTTGCGAGAAACTCCGTGAAGTCGGCGATCTGGACGGTCTGGAGCGCGTCCCCGCTCGGTATGAATTTCAGTGATCTCTTCCTAAAGATGAGAGCTATTTTGTCGGATCGTCCGATACCCGAATAATAAGCTTACCAAAATTTTCACCCTTGAGCAGACCGATCAAAGCTGCGGGCGCGTTTTCCAAACCATCGACAATATCTTCCTTGTAGCGCAATTTGTCTTCGCGAATCCATCCGCCTAAGGTGCTAAAAGCTTCTTCTCTTTGGTCCGCATAGTCCGAGACAATGAAACCCCGAAAGGTGAGCCGTTTGGTGAGAATCTGGCGCAGCATATAATGCATCTGGTTGGGACCGGGTGGCAATCCCGTATCATTGGCAATGGCGATGGTGCCACATACGGGTATCCGGGCAAAGGGGTTGAACAGCGGCAACACTGTCTCAAACACCTTGCCAGCCACATTCTCAAAATAAACATCAATCCCGTCTGGACAAGCACCGGCGATTTGTTCTTCAAAATCGCCGGCTCTGTGGTTCACACACGCATCGAATCCAAACGCATCGGTAACATACTGGCATTTTTCTTCAGACCCCGCGATGCCCACGGCCCGCGCGCCTTTGATTTTGGCGATTTGCCCAACTACCGAACCCACGGCTCCCGAGGCAGCCGCCACGACGACTGTCTCATCGGGTTGCGGTTTGCCGATATTGAGCAGCCCCGTGTATGCGGTCATGCCCGGCATGCCCAGCACGCCCACTGAGGTAGAGATCGGCCCCCAGGCCGGATCGATCTTGCGCAGCGCCTTTCCGGGGAGAGCGAAAAGGGATTGCCACCCGCCCTTGCCCTCCACGATGTCGCCCTCGGCAAATTCCGAATTGTTTGAGGCGATCACCTTTCCCACGCAGCCGCCCTCCATCACCGTGCCGAGTTCGACCGGTTTGGCATAGTTTTTCGCCTTACTCATCCTGCCGCGCATGTAGGGATCCAGCGAAAGATAAATCGTCTGGCACAAAACTTCACCCTCACCAGGGGCAGGCACGTCGGATTCCACCAACTGGAAATCACCCGGTTTCGGTTCTCCTTCGGGACGGGCAACCAGCAAGATTTGACGGTTTTTTAGATCGGACATATGTATTCCTTTATCAAGTTCAAATGCGTGCGAATTTTTGCAGTCGATTGGGTAGGCGGGGCACTTCGGTGACGTAAATATCACCGCGACTATCAACGCAGATGCCGTGCGCAGGATCGATAAATTGCCCGGGACCTGAGCCTTCCTCACCCCATCGTGCCAGCAGAGCACCATCCAGGTCAAAAATGCTGACGCGCTGGGGAGATTCGGCAATATAGACAATATGATCTGCATCGATGTGAATGTTATTCGGAGATTGGATATCTGTCCACTCCTCCAGAAAGTTACCATCAAAATCGAAAAGCTGAATGCGGTGGTTTTCCCGGTCGCTTACAAGCACGCGGTCGCGTGGGTCAATGCACAAATCGTGCGGCAGGGCAAACTGGCCGGGTCCCGTGCCTTCCTCGCCCCAGGAAAGAATCCGTTCGCCTTTCGCTGAAAAACGATGCACCCGGTGCTGGCCGTATCCGTCCGAAACAAAAATCTCACCTGAGGGAGCGGCCATTGCCTTGGTTGGCCTGTTGAACGGCTCGCCCGGTGAACCTGTCTGGCCTGGCATACCCAGGGTCTGAAGCACTTCTCCATCCGTGCTGAAGATACGCACAGTATGATCGTCAACATCCGCACAATAAATCCGATCTGCCGGGTCGATCCAGATATTGTGCGGATTTGAGAGCACATCATCACCCCATGTACCGAGAAAGCGACCTTCCGAATCGTAAACCAGAATACCCGCAGGCTCTCGCAGGGTGACATAAACGCGATCCTGCGAGTCAACTGCCACATCGGGCACGACCCCACCCATCTCTTTCCCTTCGGGGCCTCGTCCCCATCCTTCAACAACGCGGTATTGATAAGTTGCCACTGTGTACTCCTTTCAGATATGCTCGACTACCTGTCCAGTTTAACCCAATCGGGCCAAACGCTGGCAAAAAATGCTCGCTGGATGCCCCGTACGCTCTCTCCGCCGTCAACAACGAGATTGGAGCCTACACTGAAGTTGCCGGCTTGCGAAGCGAGAAAGATGGCCATGCCTGCGATGTTTTCCTTCTCTCCAACCCGTTTGCCTGGAATGCTCTTCTTCATCTCGTCTGTGTGATCCCGAGCCACCTTATTCAAATCGCTGGGAAAATCGCCAGGGGAGATGGTATTGACTTGAATCCCTTCCCAGGCCAAACTATCACCCAGGTGTCGGCCCAAATGGATCACACCTGCTTTGCTGGCTCCGTAGGCATAATTATAAGCTGTGTTGAGTTTACCACAGCCGTCGATAGACGCGATATTGATCACATTTCTTGGGGTTTCTGGCGAGGCCCCCACGCGCAGGAATGGCAGAAATGCCTGGGTCATAAAAAAGATGCTTTTGAGATTGAGGTCCATCACCGCGTCCCATGTTTCCTCTGTCACATCCTCAATTTCCCTGCGGCCGTCGCTGATTCCAGCGTTGTTGATCAAAATATCGAGCGACTGTTCCTGTTCGCCGTAGGCATTTGCCAGCGCCTTGATTCCGGAGACTGAACTTACATCGGCTGCGATATACTCGCAGGAGCCGATTTGTGCAAGTTCCTCCTGTTTCTTTTTCAAGACATCTTCTCTGCGCGCGACAATGTAAACCTTCGCCCCAAAATTGACAAAGCCTTCGGCTATCATCGCTCCGATGCCAGTCGAACCACCAGTCACCAGTGCGGTTTTTCCCTCCAGTGAAAATAGATCTCTCATTTTCGATTCTCCGTAAGTTGGGCAATCTGTCTTCCTGATCGCCGTTCTGATTACGCATCCCACCGCCACGTATTGCGACAGGCAAGCCGTGGATAATCATTTGTGTTCTTGCTTCCCGCGTGTACAAAAAAGTTCTGGTAAAACAGAATGTCTCCACGCTTCGCCACCACTTCCACACCTTCGCCAATATCCACCTTATGCATATCCGAATTCACGTCCCACAGATAGGGGTACTTCTCTGGATTGCTCTCTGCAAGACCCCGCATCTTTTTATGTGAACCCGGCCATCCAAACGTGCAACCCCCATGCGATTCTGTATCACTCAAATACAAAATTGAATGCACACTGATTGGAATCGGAAACGTCACATTAAACTTCTCCCGGTTGGTTCCGCCATCGAAGTGAGGTTTCTGGTGGCTCCATTCACCTTCCGTGGGAAACGTGTTTTGCGTCAGGATATCCTTCGGCGCGTGGATCTCCTCGCGTCCCACACCCGTCAATTCAGAAAGTGCGGCCAAAATATCATCCGTATAACACGTCAGGATATCCGGCGCGCCCAATCTTCGATTTTCCGGCAATGCGCGATGCCGTTGATTAATCGCATGCGCCGACACGCGGTCCCAGGTTTCAGGATCGTCAGGGTCCATTTCTAAAGCCGCCCACATCGCGTCTTCACCCTTGCGGGCTACATCCTCAGGAATCAAACCCGACGCCAGCAAATACCCTTCTTCGCGAAACTGCTTCTTCTGCTCATCTGTCATTATTTACTCCTAATTCTGTTGCGCAGGCCTGTTTCTATTTCTCCGAGGTCTTCTAATCCTCGGCGCCATCTGGCTTCTCCAGACCTTGAATTTTTTTTGTAGTCGCTGAACAATTTCCGGTTGCTGGTTTGCCAGATCATTTTTTTCACCTATATCTGCATTCAGATCGTACAATTCCAGCTTCTTAGACCTGCTAAATGTAAGCTTCCATTTCCCTTCTCGAATCGCCCAGGTTCCCGAATCGCCATCCCAATACAACGCATCGTGCAATGCCCCTTCTGTTTTACCTTGCAAGACTGGCAACATATTTTTCCCATCGTAGATACGGTCTTCGGGCAATGGGATGCCAATAGCTGCACAGACAGTCGGCAAAATATCCATACAAATAACCGGTTCATCACACACACCACCTGCTTCCAAATGCCCTGGCCAGGACACGAGAAACGGCACGCGTAGCCCTCCCTCATAGACATTTTGCTTGTAACCGCGCAGGGGCATATTGTTTGCATTTGTGGCCCTTGCACCACCATTATCGGAAAAATAAAAGATGAGTGTATTTTCCCACACGCCATTGGTCTTGAGCGCTGCCACCACATCGCCAACAGCGATATCCATTCTTTTGAGCATGCCCATCAAGATATCGCGTTTGGAATCTCCTGTGTTAAATTGTTTGATGTCCTCTTCGGGAGCTTGCAGCGGTGCATGCACGGCATTAAAGGGAAGATAAAGAAAGAATGGGTCGTTTTTGTTCCGTTCAATGAAGCCAACAGCCTCTCGGGCCAGATTATCGGTCAAGTACCCGGTATCATTGATAATCTCGTTATTTCGATAGATCGCATTATGGGCGTTGTCCTCTTTATAATTCAAATCAAAATAGTCGTGCCCTCCATGCCCTAAAAATCCGTAAAATTCATCAAATCCACGGTTGTTCGGATGATATTCAGGCGTCAAACCCAAATGCCATTTTCCAAATATACCCGTTCTGTACCCCGCTTTTTTGAGCAGGTCTGCGAGTGTAATTTCATCAACCGGCATACCGGCGCGTGAGTCACTGGCTGTGTAAAAACCAAAGCGCTGTTGGTATCGCCCGGTCATCAAACCCGCCCTGGTGGGCGCACATACAAAGGCACTGGCATATCCATTTGTCATTCGAATGCCCGAGTTGGCCAGTGCGTCGATATGTGGTGTATAGACTTCTGCGGGATGTGCCTGGTAACTCACATCACCAAAGCCCTGGTCATCTGACAAAATCACCACAATGTTTGGACGTTTGGCATCTTCGGCCCATACTAAAGGATTTACTATCATTCCAGACACTCCTATTCCCAACGTTTTTAAAGCGGTGCGTCGATCCATATTGTAACGCTCCTTTATCTGAGGCCATGAAGGGAACCGCTAACTAAATTCCTACTCATAGACCATCTCCCCGGTCTTGTGGTTCTCGATCCAGTCCCGGTCGAACTCCACTCCCAGCCCTGGCCCCTCCGGCACTTCGACGCAGCCGTTCTCGTCAACCGAATCCAACTCGTCGAGCCAGCGTCTTTCTGGATAGACCGCCGGCTTGGTATCGGGCACCAGGGGATGCACCAGGCCCAGTTCGTAGTAATTGGCGTTGCGCAGGGTCGCCATGATATGCCGGTGCGCCAGATTGCCGCCGTGCAACTCCACGTCCAGCCCGTGTGCCTCGGCCATAGCAGCGATCTTCATTACCCCGGTGATGCCGCCGTCGGTCTGGGCGTTGGCGCGTACGAAGTCGGTGGCGCCGGCAGTAATCGTATCGGCTTTGGCTTCAAGTCCGCGCACGTGTTCGCCCATCAGCATCGGCGTATTGATCAGCTCGCGCAACTTGGCGTGGGCAAAGCGCGAAAAGCCGCCGCCCCTGAACGGGTCTTCATACCACATATAGCGCGCCTCATCGCAGGCGCGGCCCACCTTGAGCACGTCCTCGAATGTGGGAAAACACCCGGCCGGATCGAGCAACAGGTCCATATCGTCGCCCACCGCTTCGCGGATGGCTAATACCGCCGCTACCTCGCGGTCGATCGGCCCGTTGATCCAACCGTGGATCTTAAAGGCCGGATAGCCGTATTGCTCCTTGCAGCGCAGCGCGAATTGCGCGAAGTCGTCCGGCGTCGTCAAACCGCCGTTTTCGTCGCCGTGGTAGGTCGAAGCGTAGGCTGGCAGCTTCTTGCGCCACCCCCCGCCCAAAAGTTCGTAGATCGGCGCGTCGTAGAGTTTGCCAGCGAAATCCCACAGCGCGATATCTACTGCGCCCGGAGGCGTGCCGTCCTGCCCGCGACGCGAGCGTTTGAGGTCGTGCCAGATGATCTCGCGGTCCAGCGGATTGCGGCCGAGCAAGTACTGCGCCGGGCGGGAATCGATGCCACCGGACGCAATGC
>JAPOXY010000002.1 GCA_026706845.1 Gemmatimonadota bacterium | reverse complement strand
CAATCGACATCCATTGGCAAACTGAGGATAGGTGATAGAATCATAGCGATTCTCATTCTTGTATCTGGGAAAGCCTGCTTTCTCGCCTGTCTTTGACTTCTCTTTGAGACGCCGAAAGAATCCTTTGAATGCCAAATCTACTCTCTGTGATACTTGTTGCAACACTTGACTATACACTTGCTTGAAAGCGGCGTGTTGTTGTTTTAACAATGGTATTGTTTTGGTCTGGTCATATTGAGAGAGAGACTTATTCTCATTTTTCCATGCTTGTATTCTGGCACAGAGTAATTGATTATAGAGAATACGGCATTCGTCAATATGCGCCAGCAAGATTTGTTCTTGCTTTTTGGTTGGACGCAATCTATATTTGAACGACTTAAACATAGTAAAAATATACACTTAGGTATTGTTTTTGTCAAGTGTAATATGGAATGAATTTTGTTGATTCACAGCCGCCGATAGTCCCTTGAGGACTATCCCCAAGCTAAAGCCGCCCCATAAATTCTATGCGCTTATATCCCAACGCTAAAGCTCTCTGCGAGTGGGTTTTACGCGCATTTCTGATAAGGTTTCAGGGGGTTGAAATGATTTCTGTACAACAATGGGACTTTTTTCAAGAACACGGTTATCTGATCGTTGAAAATGTGATTTCTGTGCAACGATTGGCAGCGTTGCGAGAGGCCCTGGAAAAGAGATATGATCTGGAGGGCGAAAAGGCAGGGACAGAGGGATCGACCCCTCCGGGCGTTCGCAGGTTGTGCAATCTCATTGGTAAAGGCCGCGCCTTCGAAGAGCTGGCAATCGAGCCGATTGCATTAGAAATGGCCAGGCTGGTGATTGGAGAGGATATGTGCTGGCAGGCCATGAATTTTCACGATCCCATGCCCGGTGATCCGCGTCCTATTCAGGAAATCCATGCCGATCGATCGTTCTTTAAGAATTGTACTGCATACCTCAATGTGGTGTGGGCACTTGATGATATGACAGAAGAAAACGGTGCGACTCGCCTTGTGCCGGGATCGCATAAAAAACCCTGGCCCCGAGATGTTCTGGACGATCTCAAAGAGGCAGTTGCTGGAGAAATCTACGCGACCTGTAAGGCTGGAACTGGCATTTTTTGCCACGGTGATATCTGGCATGGCGCACGTGCAAACCTTTCAAAATCGCCCAGGCGTGTGATCCATATGGGATACAGTTGTCCAAACACTGCGCCTCAATATGAAATTGCAGGCTCTTTGACGCAGGATATTCGCGAGCGGTTGGGCGAGCATTGTGCGCTCATTCCAGATCCCCTATCGTCATTTGATTTGGAGAAACCCTAAATATTATGGCCAATCAAAAACCATTGAATTTTATATTTTTTCAACCAGACGAAATGCGAGCCGAAAGTTTGGCATGTTATGGTCATCCATTGATCAAAACCCCAAATTACGATCGCCTGGCGGCAGAAGGGGTTCGCTTTGACCAATGCCATGTGCAAAACGCGCAATGTACGCCTTCCAGGGTTTCGATGATGACGGGGCTTTATCCCCATTGTGCCGGGCATCGCTCCATGTGGCATCTGATAAGGCCCCATGAACCCCATCTTTTTAAATATCTGTATGAAGCTGGCTACGATATTCACTGGTATGGCAAAAATGATTTACTCGCACGAGATAGTTTGTCCTGCATAAAAGAATATTATGAACACAAAGATGATAAAAGAAAGAATCGCTGGCAAAGGGGCGACAAGGAATTCTATAGTTTTGATTTTGAGCCTTTGGATTGCGAGAGGGAAGAGGTCGCTGACTATATTAAAGTCAAAGCGGGGATCGATTTTCTGAACAATCGCAAAGATGATGATAGTCCCTTCTTTTTGTTTTTGCCGCTTCTACAACCCCATCCAGGTTATACCACCCACCGCGATTTTTATGACATGTATGATCCCAGAGATATACCGGATTTGAGACCCGCTGGGCTGGACAAAAAGCCGGATTTCTACGCGCTCATCAGAAAGTACCGCCGCTTAGATGAATTGTCGGAGGATTTCTTTCGAAAATTGAATGCTGTTTATCTCGGTATGATCAGCTATACGGACTGGCTTCTGGGGGAGTTGATGACTGTTATGGAGGAGAAGGGGCTTTTTGAAAATACGGTTCTGATCGTTTCGTCTGATCACGGTGACTGGGCAGGGGACTTTGGCCTGGTTGAAAAATGGCCAAGTGATTACAGTGATGCGTTGACACGGGTGCCTCTATTGGTAAAAGCTCCCGGTAGCAAAACAGGTCATGTGGTGGAAGGTCCGGTTGAGATGTTCGATCTCATGCCATCTGTTATGGAACTGGCGGGTCTTTCTCCTGAACACACCCATTTCGCCAGGTCCTTTGTGCCCCAACTCCGGGGTGAAGCCGAAGATAAGGATCGATTGGTATTTGCGGAAGGGGGCTATGAGATTCAAGAGCCTCATGCGTTTGAAGGGCGATGGGACTGGAGCGATCCCAACAAAGATGGTGTTTATTTTCCCAAGGGCAAACTGCAACAAGAGGTGCGCGAAAGTGTTTGCCGTACGACGATGATCAGGAGTTTGAATCACAAGCTCATTCGACGCACAGCCGGTCAGGATGAATTATACGATCTCAAAAATGATCCCCGGGAGTTGACAAATTTAATTGATGACCCGGGTATGCGAGAGACAAAGTTAGATCTGGAAAGGTCTATGTTGGATTGGTTTATGAGAACTTCTGATACGGTTCCCGTAGGGGGAGATCCAAGGGGATTTTGAGGGAACACGACACTGTAGGAGCACGGGTTATGGGACAAGCATTGACAGGGCGCGAGATCGAAGCCGTCGTTCGGGAGGTCACAGACGAAGAAGTGGCTTTCTATCAGGAATACGGGTGGGTCATGATGAAGCAACTCGTAGATCCGGAGTTTGTCACGGAGCTTCTAACTGTCGGTCAGGATTGGCTGGAACGCTACGGCGAAGAGAAGGGCGGCAGACGGGCTGTCGGCCTGGTACTGCAGGAAGAGGCTGAGCCGTTCCGCTCGTTCATGTTTAGCGAACGCATGTCAAAAAACGCGATGCGACTCGTGAACAGGAAGCGGCTCAAGGGCGTAGATATCCCACTTCGCTATCGCGCTGACGTCATCAGAGAAAAGCCCCCAGGGGCAGCCAGAACCCATTATCATCAGGACTCGTCACAGCACGGCTCTGATCGCGTGGGCGAGCTCCAGTTCTGGATTGCGCTGGCGGAAGTGACACCGGAGATGAGCGCGATGCGATTTGTCAGTCGCTCGCATCGCGAAGGACCGCTCGGCTCGATAGGCGGCGATGGCAAGGGTGACCTGCTCGAGCAATTTCCAAATCTGACGTCTGTGCTGGAGCTCTCTCCTCCGTTCCATTACCAGCCTGGTGATTGCACTGTACATCACGGGTACACAATCCATGGCGCTCCGGTCAACAGCACTGACAGGTCGCGCTGGTCCTACCTCTTCTCCTACTCGCCTTCCGACACCCGATACTGGAATGGCACAGCAGACAACTGGGGCAACGAGCGAAAGCATCTGAGTGACGCGGACAATCCAACGGTCTATTTTCCAATAGAAACTCTTTGAAAGGAGCAACAATGTCAATTGAGCAATTACAACAGTATGGTTTAACTGGCCCTTTTGAGTTGGCAGACAAATCCCTCGTCGATGCCGTATGTGAGGTCGGGATAGAACTACAAGCGCTACAACGCCAGGAAAATATCGTGCGCCGGTTGGCAGGACAAGAACCCCAATTTAGAACGAAGATCGATAGACACATGGAATTCAAGGCGATGAGAGACCTCTGTCTCGATGACAATGTGAAGTCCGTGGTGTCCGAACATTTCGGCAATGATCTTTTTATCTGGGGTAGCGTCTTTCAACTGAAATCTGAAGGCGTGTCAGAAAATATATGGCACCACGATCGCGCATACGAAAATGGTCGCGATCAAGTCAATCTCTATGACACCACCAATCATTTCTCTATTCTATTTGCGTTGACCGACATTGGGTATGGTGCTGGCCGCATCGAATATGTGAAGGGATCTCATCAACCCATTGATGGGTGGAACAGAGATATGCGATTTGTAAAAGAAGTGCCAGAACTCGTCCATGATAGGATCGGCACACTCACAATGGAAAGAGGCCAGTTCACGGTGTTTCATTCTCAAATCATGCATCGCAGCCTGCCTTTTGAGTATGGCGAGCCAAGAATCTCATTGGCCGTCAGGCTTGCGAGGAAGGGCACAGAAATCCCCGATTATTATCCACAAAATCCAAATCCAGCCGCAGACACACAAGGGATCGCCCGTTTCAATCCGTCCGCGACATTTTCTTTTGACTAAATCGAGACACCAGTTCCAAACACTGAAACTCCTGAAATGGTTTATCTCCATCTAAACCAGAGAGAGGCCAGTTATGAAACACACAGGCTCAGACCATCCTGTCGAACTCACCCTTGAGCAAAAACGCGCTTTCTATCGGGATGGATTCATTATTCTCAAAAACATCGTACCCAAAGAGCTGACCCACCGTGCCCGACGACTGGTCAATATCACCGCAGGTCAAATTGTGAATGGTACGATGGATGCGCCCAAAAGAAGAAACCGCTTCGTCGGCAGCGAAGACATCATCACAGATCTCATTAACAAAACGGCGCTAACCGAAGTGCTCACCAACACCATGGGGCCATTTGATCCTCCGACAAATGGCTTTGCGCCGATTCTGTATCCGCGCGAGCCAACCAGAGAAATTGGTATCCACGGCCTGCCGGATGATGAAGTGCCCAATCATGCATTTTTCCCGCATCTGGACGGCCAGTGGACGGGACCCATTCCCAAAGCGGCGGACGAAGTAGATGATTGGTACGCGCCCAAAACACCGCACTTTGGTGATCGTAGCGCCAGCGTGATCGGGATAAACGGTTCGCCTTTGTTTCAGGACCCGGATTGCACGCTCTCCATCGGTAGCTTTACCACATTCGTCGGCGTGGTCCTGAGCGACCAATCCAAATTTGGCTACGGCAACTTTGCCGTCCTCCGCGGTGCCCATCATCACACAGCGGAATTCTTTCGCCGGCAACGCGCCCAGGGCGGCGTCATCGGCCCCGAAGGTCCTGATTGGCCGCGTTTAAAACGCGTTGGCGATAAGGGAGTGGGCATTAATTACATGCCGGAATGGATCGCTAATCATTATCGAGAAGGCGCAGAATACACACCCGATGGTCTCATGTGGCCGGAGCCTACACCCTTGCTCGTTGAAGAGGGCGATGCCTTTATTACGGCTCACGGCATCCCACATTGTGGCACCCGCAACGACATGGGTGCCGACCCTCGTATTAGTGCCTATTTTCGGCTGCGTCGCCATCGTCCGGGAGGGGCAAAAGTGCGAGGAGACAGCGATCACCCCGACCGCGGTTGGGAAGGCGAATTTCTCGAATATTCCGATGGGTATAATCCCTGGCAGGTCGCAATCGATAAATTGTGCGATCCCTGGAGTGAGTGGGACGGCATGCAAGAAGTCGTTGACGAGGCAAGGGGTTTGGGAGATCAAAATAACTAACTGTGCGACAAAGGAGTGCCACATGCCCCCAACTCAGAAATTTGAAGAGCGCGTCGTTCGCGTGGAGAAACCTTCCGCTCACTTCGCGCTGTTGAGAAACGAAAAGGGTGATTTTCTGGGCGTATCGGAAGGCGAAACAGCCGTCTTTGACCACGCCGACGACAAAGCGATCTGGAAAGAAGAAGGCGACACTTGTCGCCACGTGGTGTCGGGCCTGACTCTCGATGTGTCTGCGGCGAATGACGAAGGCGTACATCTCGCCCTGAATGGGAAATCACTGGGGGAAGATGGCTCCGAATCGTCCGTGCCAGGGCGTTTTCAGCCGGGTCACGGCCCTGCCCATCTTCCGTCTGAATACCTTCAGCAAATCCGCGAGAACGGATGGGTCTGCCTTCCGAGCATCTTGTCTCCCCACGCGACCGAAGAACTACAAAGGGTGAGTTGCACTGGCAAGTGGAACCATGAAGAATTAGACAGAAATCTGCCGACTCTCACGCAGTCTGTGGAAGTGTCGAGAGCCGCAACCGAGCCTGTATCCCTCTGGGTGATGCGGGAGTATATGCAGTGTCGGGAAATTCGGCTGGCTCACAGGCCCGGTTTCGCCGTCGTGGCTCCGGATGACGGTGAACGCCAAGTGGGGGGGTGGCATTCGGATTATCCCTACCTCTGGGGGATTGCCAGGAATTCCTCCGATGGAAATCGGATCGTACCGCACAATGCGCTGAATCTCGTGCTTGGCGTTCAGCGAAATTTATGTGTGACCGAATTTAAGAGTGAAAACGGCGCAACCTGTTTCAAACTCGGATCGCATACGCGTGGAGAAGGACCGCCTCCAGAATGGGGGAGTGGGAATACGTACAGGGAGGAGGGATCTCGCCAGGCAAGGGGCCTCCCCTATACAGGCTCCGAAGCAGACGTCGTCGAGGCACCGGCGGGTAGCTACGTCATCTATGATGCCCGAACCTGGCACCGGGCAGGCGTGAACCGCACGAACAAAAAGCGGGCGGCGATGCTTCAGTCCGTCGTGCCCATGTACATCATGCCTTTTATGGAGACCTCTCGTCCCTACAAGGAGTTCCTTGCGAGTCCTCTGGCGAGTCAACTGACGGAGCGGGAGCATATCGAGCTGGAAAGTCTCCTTGTAAGCCGAATTGATGGGCCTCAAGGGCGTTTGGCGATCACCATGGATGAGGAGCTTTCCAGATGAACGAATACAAGACGCACTTTGATACCCCGGAAGATGCTTACTTCGGCTTTTTTGAAGCCGACGCCTCCCAAAGTGGAGATGCCTGGGCTGCCGTGATGAGCTATCCCCATGTCCGCGTTGACGCATCGGGGCGGACCGCCTACTACGATACGGCACGGGACTACGCGGATAATGCCGACTGGACCTCAAGGGTAGCGACGGGTTGGGTCCTGACGAGGGGGCGAGAACCCGTTCGGCTGCACGACTCTCCCAACAAGGTCCACCTGGTAGGTGGGTGGACGCGATACAATGCAGACGATGATCCCATTCTGTGGAACCGCGTCACTTATATTGTCACCAAACCCGCTGATTCGTGGGGGATCCAGGCGCGGTTTGCACTTGGTACTTATTACGAAGGGCGTGACGACGAAACAGCTATCGCCCAGGCTACCGAAGCGGCAATTAGTCAGGTGCGACGCTATTGCGATGCGCTGGACAAAAGCGATAGCGATGCGTGCGCCAACCTCTGTCGTTTTCCGCTGATTGAGGTCGGCGTTGGCGCAGTGACACGGATCGAAGATGGCACCAAACTGGCGCAACAGGTCAACGAAAGAACCACATCGGTCAGCAATATAGAGGTCGAGGCAGCACAATCCGGTCCCAAGGGCGTCCTTGTGGCAGTGACTGCTGACGATGCCTCTGGCAACAGCGAGGAATCCATCGTGGTGGTCAGCAGATCGGCTGACGCATGGCAGATCGCTGGCATTTCGAGAATGCTGTAAAGCCCTGACACAAGGAGGAATATCTTGAAGATTACATCGGTAAAAGCAGTTCCCGCATCATCTTCACCGCAAGGCCGCCCGCCACGCAACTACATGTTTGTGAAGATTGAAACCGATGAAGGCATCACAGGCTGGGGTGAGGCGACCGCCGGTCCGCTTAGCGTTGCAACCCAGATCGACGAGGTCGGTCAGGTGCTGGTGGGCGAAGACCCCTGGCAGATCGAGAAACACTGGCAGACACTCTATCATCACTTTTTTGTGCGGGGCGGTGTCGTGCAGATGTCAGCCATAAGCGGCATAGAAATCGCTCTGTGGGATATCAAAGGCCAGGCCGTGGGACTGCCCATATACGAAATGCTGGGCGGAAAGATGAGAGATCGGATCTGGTGCTATGGCAGGTGGGATGGGCCTACACCTGAAGGGGCTGCTGAAACTGCGATGAACAACGTATCAAATGGATTGACGGCGCTCAAGGGGGATCCGTTTGACCATTGCGGGCTGTTTATTCCGGCAGAAGCCGAACGCGTAGCCATAAAAAAACTGGAAGCTGTTCGCAAAGCAGTGGGCGACGACGTTGAGTTGCTCGTTGAGGTGCATGGACGGCTTGCGCCCGCAGACGCCATCCGCATCGGCAATGCGATGGCCGACTGTCGGCCCTTTGTGTACGAAGAACCCGTGCCACCAACAAACCTCGACGCGATGCAACGGGTTGCCGAGGCCGTAAGCATCCCACTGGCGACAGGTGAACGGCTTTACACCAAGTGGGAATTTACCGACTTGCTGAGCCGACAAATTGTGAAGATGATTCAACCCGACATTGTTCAGGGTGGCGGCATATTGGAGTTGAAGAAGATTGCGGCGATGGCAGAAGCCCATTATGTCGGTTTCCAACCGCACAACCCCTACGGCCCGCTTTGCACGATCGCGTCTTTGCATCTCGATGCCTGCACCCCAAACTTTATGATTCAGGAAGGCGGAATCAGCCCGTGGTTTCAGGACGCTTGCACAGGCGATTTCCCGGTTCAGAAGGATGGCTTTTTGCCGATCCCGACCGGCCCCGGGCTGGGCGTGTCCATGAACGAGGCGTGGCTCAAGGCAAACCCCTGGCGTGACGACGCAAATATTTGGCGGCCCCGTCCTGGTACGGTCGCATCATTACAAGATACAAAGTGGGTCTAATCATCAGCACCGAGTATAGGAGAGACGTCCATGCCACAACCGGCTCAACAGCCCAATATCCTGTTTGTGTTTTCCGACCAGCAGCGTGCATCGGCAATGGGTTGCTACTACGGCGATGAAGATCTGGAGACACCGCACTTCGACGCATTCGCCAGGCAGGGAATGAAATTGGAAAGTGCCGTGTCAACGACCCCGCTTTGTTGCCCCTACAGGGCCATATTGATGACGGGATTACACGGCCATCGCATGGGGATAACGACCAACGGGTATCATCCGGATCTAAGTGAATATGCCCACATCGGCAAGGCTTTCAAAAACGCAGGGTACCGCTGTGGTTATATCGGCAAATGGCATTTAGGAGATGTACAACTCGATTCGGGTCATCCGATGCGTCTGGGATTCGACGATGAATGGTTTGTACCTCTGGTATCGAATCACGCGAGTCCCAATCGAAACTATGCGGTGAACAGCACTGAGACTGTGGTTGGAAAAGGGTTCGACAAGCCGCAGATCGAGGCCAACAGGGCCATTGAGTTCATTCGAGGACAGGACGGTGGGGCTCCCTGGTGCCTGTTTCTTTCATGGTATCCCCCTCATCCCCCACTGGTATCTCCAGAGGTATATCTCGAAAAATATCGAGGACGGAACCTGAAGTTTCATCCCAATGTGAAGACCGTAGATGCAGAGGCGCTCAATCTCTTTCAGGACCATTATGCGCATTATTACGGTCTCGTAACGGGCCTGGATACTGAGTGGGAACGCTTGATGCAGGCCCTGGAAGACAGTGGTCAGGCGGAAAACACCATTGTGGTGTACACCTCGGATCACGGTGAAATGCTAAACAGCCAGGGCTGGCGAGGCAAACGATGGCCTCATCGCGAATCCACCCAGGTTCCTTTTCTGATTCGATGGCCAGGCAAGATTGAAGCCAACGCCACACTGGACATGCCGTTTGGCACGCCAGACATTTTTCCCACGCTATGTGGACTCGCAGGGATCAATGTGCCATCGGGGTTGGACGGGGCCGATCTGTCCGGCGTCATCCTCGGCAGCGATTCCAATGGGCACCAGCAAGAGTACGCCTATATGGCGATGCATCACAGCTTCATTCCGTGGCCCGGCTGGCGCGGGATTCGCACAGCGAAGTACAATTACGCGCGAATGGAGGAAGGACCATGGGTGTGTTTCGATCTTGAAAACGATCCCTACGAACAGAACAACCTGGTCGAAGAGAATGGCGCGGTCGTGTCGGAACTGGATGGGCTTCTTGTAGATGCGATGAAAAAAGCGGGCGATTCCTGGCGCGATGTCGGCAGGGAAGTAGGCGATTGGCAGGAGTGGCACGGCAATAAACAGATTGAGCAACTCGGATTGGATGCTGAATACCCGGGTTCCGAGGCCATTCGAATCTGGGCAGAACGGAACAATCTTGTGTAGCGAGCGGCGACTATCGAGTACGAGCCCGGTCGTCTCTTCGTCATTTACTGGGGACATGAGCCTGGCGAGGTGAGTTGTATCCAGGGACCTATATTAGTCTAACATAAAAGGAATTGAAATGAATCGCTCTGTTCTGGACTGGCCAACAGGTGTTACCGTCTATCACCCCGACCGATGTTACAACGGGTACACGCTCGTTCACGGGCGAGGACCCTGGGATCCCGTGCGTGGTATCTCGGCCGAACAGGTCGATCGATGGCACTTGATAGACATGAAGGGGCAGGTGGTTCACGAGTTCTACGGAAACCCGGCGACGCAGCGCGGCTCTCAGCTATTTGAACGCGTTGCAAACGGCCACTATATCAGCAATGGGGCCTCCATCACAGAACAGGACTGGGATGGAAATATTGTCTGGTCTCTGTCTTCGGACTTCCGCAAGGATGCGCGACCAACGGGTTTCCATCACGACATCCAGAAGACTTCTGAACACACTTATCTCGCCATGGTCGCAGATCGAATCGATGCCCCTCGGGTATCGCGCGTCACACTCAAAGACGATCACATCATGGAAATAACTTCGGAGGGCGAGGTCGTCTGGGAATGGTGGGGGCATCACCACCTGGAAGAATTCGGATTCAGCGATCGTGCGAAGCAGATCATATTTGAAACTGGCGGGGGGCAACAGCCCGGACAGGAAGGGGACTGGCTCCATCTGAATACGCTTCACACACTTCCCGACAATCCTTTATACGATCAGGGGGATACGAGATTCAAGCCGGGAAATATTCTCAGCTGTTCCAGAAATGGAAATCAGATATTTATTATCGAGAAATCGACTGGAAACATCGTCTGGAATTGGGGCTATTTGGATCAGATGGAAACCATGTGGTTAAACGGGACCGAAGGGCAGAATCAATACCTGGTAGGTCCACACGATCCCAAAATGCTGCACAACGGAAATATCCTGATCTACGACAATGGAGGCGGTACGGGCTATCCTCCGATTAATCGATTCTACACCCGGCTTGTAGAAATCAATCCCGTAAGCGGAGAAGTCGTATGGGAATATGCTGCGGGGCCTCAGGCCAGCAAATTCCTGAGCATTGTTACCGGCGGTGTACAGCGCCTCCCGAATGGGAACACGCTGAGTCTGGACACGGATAAGGGACGGATTTTCGAAGTGACCTGGAAAGGTGAAATCGTGTGGGAGTACATCAACCCGAGAGGCGGGTTCTACAGAACCCAGCGCATTGCCTATCCAGATTGCCCACTGGACCCTCCTGACCAGAAGCCTGCAGACCTCCCGGTTCCCGATCACCTCGGCCTACCTGTATCAGACCCCCTGGATTACTGCCCGTCTCTCTAAGATTTGATGTCACCCTTCATCCCAACTACAGGATTATGCCCATGTCCGATTACACGTTTAAACTTGCCATGTTCACGACCGAACTGAGACTGCCCTATGACCGGGCATTTCCCAAAGCGAAAGAGATCGGCGCGGACCGCATCTGGTATGCGCCTTCGGCGGGCGACCTTCCGTTCGAAGCCATGACCGACGCGGACATGGACCGCATCGGCGCGTGCGCCGAGCAGCATCAAACGGATATTTTCCTGCTCTGCGGAGGCCGTAAGTTTAAAACCGTGCATCTCAGCGATTTGGATCTGGACCATATGGCCGAACACCCCGAATTCCGGGAAGCCCGAGAGGAATTGAACGCCGCCATGAAGATGGCCGCCCGGCTCAAAATTCCGGCAGTGGCCACGTTCACATTTGCCTGGCCTGGTGAATATACTGCCGGTAAGCCGACCTGGCCCATGCGATGGATGACCCGCGGCGGCGTCATTTCCGATCTGGACATGGACAAACTGGTCCGGGCGTTTACGCTGCTGGTCGAAGACGCGGACCGCTACGATGTGGATCTGCCGCTGTGCATGATGCCGTGGAATTACACGAATACCACGGAACACATGCGGCAGGTGATCGAGGCGGTCGGCTCACCTCGCCTGAAAACGGTCTGGGGGCCAGCGGATACCATGAATTGCGGCGAATCGGACACCGCCACCCGCGGATTTCAGAATGTCCGTCCGTATCTTCATACGCTCCACATAAAAGATCTGCAAGTCATAGACGGTCTGAAATGCGAGTTTGAATACTGTCCCATCGGCGAAGGGGACGTGGATTTTCCGACGGTATTGCGGAACTTGCGCGATTATCAGATCGACGCGGTGATATCCATCGCCACCCACTTCAAGCCGGAAAGCGGATCGGCGGAAGAAGCGATGCGTATCAACTTTGCCAATATGAAAGCGTTGATCGGTGGGGTAGGGGACTGATTCTCGATCATTGCGGTACAGCGTCGCTGATGAACCCTTCGTTTCTCACCAGTACCTGGAGATCCAGGTTTGTCATGGGAAAATCCACCCGGGCGTTGCCCAACCGCTCCGATTCGTGAAGAGAAAGCACCATTTCCAGCGCAGCCCGTCCATCTTCTCCAGTGGATATTGTATCCCGATCGCGGTCGAGGCGTTCTGCAATCTCCTCTACTGACAACGGGATCACACATCGGCCCCTGTCCGTTGTATTCAGCTTGTGTTCCTCTGGTATTTCGGGGAATTTTTCCTCTTTATTTTTGACGAAGAGCCTGAACTGACGTGGCCGTGTATTGGCCACCGTTATCCGTCCCCTGGATCCCAACAATTCAAAGAGGTGTTGGGCGCTCCCTCCGGTGGATCCGTTCACAATGCATTGTACGCCATTTTGAAAATGAAAGTATCCAGCGCCACGGGGATCCAGCGCATCCGGATCCAATAGGTGACCGGTTGCCCAGGCCACATCGCCCGCAAAGAAGCGCAGCATGTCGAAAAAGTGGGTTCCGTTGTTGGCGAGCCCGGCGCTGTACTGGAGCGTCATCGCTTGAAGGGAGCCGATTACTTCCTGATCGATTAGCTCCTTAATTTGGCGAAATTGCCAATCCCATCGGCGCGTGTGGTTAATGCTCAGCTTTACATTGTTTCTCCGGCAAGCATCAATCATTTCGTCTGCCTCTCGCAACGTAGTCGCCATCGCCTTCTCGCAGAATATGGCTTTTACTCCTGACTGAGCCGCGGCAACAACGATATCCCGATGCGGAATGGGATAGGTGCAAACACTCACGATATCCAGTTTCTCAGTATCCAGCATTTCCCGCCAATCTGTGTACAGACCCGGAACATCCCATTTGCCTCCAAAACTCTGTCGGCGTTTATCGTCCCGATCTGCTGCTGCGACAATACGGGTTCGATCACAGTGATTGTAACAACCCGCATGGGTGTTCGGCGTTCCGCGATGTGTTTCCTGTTCCAGTAGGCTTGAAATCCTGCCACAGCCGATAACACCAACGTTATAAATTTGCATAGAAAAGCTCCGGGGAAAATCGTGGGAAGAACTCGTTTTCAAGATCTCAGATCACAATCCAAACAAAGATTTCTACCTTCATCATTGTACCTTTTTGCCTACTTTCCCGCGGTCTTCCTGCCGCTCCAGCGGCAGTTCTTGCAAAAATGTCCACTGACGGTCCCCCAGCTTTTGAAGCTGCGATTCGTCGAGTTCCATCCCTAAACCCGGACCTTTAGGCACGAGAAGGTAGCCATTTTCGTACTGGACCCGGTGTTTGACAACGTCGTCAATGTAGAGTTGCGCGCCAGCCGCATCGCCAGGATAATCGAGGTTGGATACCGATGCGCCCAGATGCGCCTGCGCGGAGGTCCCAATAGAAAGTTCCTGAGTTGTGCCAATCAAGGTGGAGATTCCGGTGGCCTGTGCTATGGCGAAGATCTGGCGCGATCGTTTGATGCCCTGGTGGCAGGTCGCAATATTGAAGATGTCGACAGCCTGTCCTTCCGCGAAAGCAATGGCCTGGGTCTCGTCGCTGACATGCTCACTGACCGGGAACCGTATGCGCTCGCGCACCTTTGCTTTGCCCGGGATGTCGGGTGCGGGACTTTCAACCAGGATCGGCTCGACCCACTGCAGACGCTCAACGGCGGCTACGCACGACTTCCAATCAAGTCGGCGGCTGAAGTCCAGTGATTTAACTTTGAATCGATCTCCATAACGATCGCGACACTCATGTAAGATCTGATTGTCGATTTCGAGGTTTCCACCCACGTAAAATCGGAACAGGTCGAATCCCAGCTCGAGCATTCGACCGACTCGCTCGACGTTGGGTGCGACGTCCGCCTCTTCGAATTGTCGAAAGAT
>JAPOXY010000001.1:21350-21833 GCA_026706845.1 Gemmatimonadota bacterium | reverse complement strand
TCTCAATTTGGACAGCCTCATCCACATCTCGAAGGCTACGCATAGGTTTGTTAGGCTCGAATGCGTCCGAAACCCAGTCGGCTTGCGAAGGCACTATTTGATCGTAGAGAAAGCTTTCAATTTGATGTCTGATTCTATCCCGATAGGTATCTGGCTCAATACCATCTCCAACGTAGCTAAAATAGGCTTCTTCAAGTAGTGGAATGAAATCGCGCTCTGTAATCTTACCAGAGATGATTTCTTTCGCGACATTTACCCGTCTGGAAAAACTACCAGAATTATCATTGTCTTGACGATTCGAGAGGAGTTGGAGAAGGACACCCATAAATAGACCTGGTAATGTACGATCGATACTATAAGTTGCCCATCGATTGATTGCTACAGGCTCGACGAGTTGCCCTAAGTATTCATGGTACTTATTGAAGTAGGCATAGTGGCTGCGGTCACGCTCCCGTGCTGGATGCATACACGTAAATACAAGTC
>JAPOXY010000001.1:0-21316 GCA_026706845.1 Gemmatimonadota bacterium | reverse complement strand
GATGCACGCACGTAACTACAAGTCCTACATGAGCACGACCAACACGGCTTGAAGCCTGGATATATTCTGCAGTTTGACGAGGCATCCCATAAAAGATCATTGCATTAAAGCGATCTATATCGACACCGTGGCTGACCATGTTGGTGGCGAGCACGGTATCGGCATCCTCGAAATTGGCTGTGCGTTCTAGTCGCTCAAGAATTCTCGTCACATCCGCAGTACTCGTATTGCTAGTAAGTTCGTGGATATTCAAAGGATTCAATTTATCCTGACGAAAGCGTCCATTGGTATCGCCTTCTAGGTCAGTGTGGATACCATCAAGTTCTCGCGTTGCAAGGAAGTAAGTAAGAGATGTAATGTAGTTGTCAAGAAAATCTGTCCATGGTTGTGTTCCTGGCTGGTAGGTACCTTGATACGGATTGGACGTACCAGAAGACAAATTCTGAAGCCGTTGAATCTCGCGGTGATAAAGTTCAATAAGCTCAAGCATCGTGTTGAAGATAGTCTTGTTATGCGGCAAGATGCCAACGAACAAACGCTGAGGATACTCTAAGGTCTGAGCGTAAAAAGAATCCCGGATAGTCGGCCCTGGCCCCGGAAAACGACGCGCAAATGCACTAGCACGGCCATAGAGGTGTTCGACTTGCCGTTCAAAAGCTTCGATGGTTGCCGATGAAGCAATAAGTTTGAGTGTGTTGGTTTGACCTAACTCAGCCCGGAGTTTTTGTGTGAACGTCTCGTAGTGTCCGTCGAAAGTGCCTAAACCTTCTTTCAGTAAATGTAGCTCGTCTTGCACAAAGAGAGTGGGGCCAGTCAAACCTTGTGGAGGTGGCTGATCTAGACCCAATGCATGTCTTCGGTCATCTTTCCATTCACAGCCTCTCTGGCAGCACTGTTTCACATAGTACCCGTGACGTGTGCAGCGTCCAGTTACAAGCCCAAGAATCTGCGAGAATTTTCGCTGGTTTCCTATTCCAGCTAACTTGTCGATAGTACCGACAATGACAGCGGGAAGGTAGCGATATATCTCATTGTCGATGACATAGATGGGAATTTCACCATTTGGGAAGTCACATTGCTCGTTTGTGCAGCGATGAATGACTCGAACTAAGTCTGAATCAAAATCCACCCATACCGTATCTGTGCGACAGGCTGGACATCTAACGACTCGTTTCCAGCGTTGTCTCTCGTCAGGATCATTGGCTTGGCTCCATATAACATTATCCTTTGGCTGTGCGTATGTATAAGCCTGGGGGTTAAGAACCTCATTCGGCGTTGCCTCACTTCCTACGAAATAGCCAACGGCGAAGAGGTCCACATCTTCTCCAACTAAACGAGGGTCTGTTTGCTCTCGACGCACGAGTTCGGCTACGCCGATGACATCGGCCATGCGCTGGGTTTGCTGTAAAGTTAGCAGACGAAGAGGAAAGCGTGTCCAAGCAGTTACTCCTGCTGGCTTTCCACGCAAACGATCAAAGAAGCAGTGAAAAATAATTGTGCCAAGATAGGCTTCTGTCTTGCCGCCGCCAGTGGGGAAGTAGATAATATCGACTTGCTCACGTTCTGCCTCGTCAGGACTATTCGAATCGCGTAGCGATACAACTCCAGGAATTTGGCTAACAATAAAAACGATTTGGAAAAGACGCCATGATGTTTTTGGTTTTGTCGGATGTCTTCCAAGACGTCTGAAAGTTTCGTTCGTTAGCTGAAAAGAGAGACGTACATCTGAATCTTGATGGATAAGGTCTATCCCTCGACGGAAAAGTTTAATCTCGCGTTCAAAGGTTGCTAAATCTCGATTAAACTCCTCACCGTGTTCTGTTTCCCAATTAGGATTTTGTCTTATATAGTCACCGCGGGCTTGATTCCATTCAGCCCGATAAGACTCCATTGCAGACAAGATGTTGGTTAATACAGGGATCGGATCGGTTGCAAGCGCGTCAAAAGGTGCCTCTGGTTCGGTACGGGTTTCATATCGCTGCTGTTCATAGATAGGTGTATGTGTTGTGAAAAGCTGGTCGGCAGATATAGTGTTTTGCTCGACCGCACAATTGAAACCACGCCCCCACATAGTGCGCTTATAGCGAAAGCCTTGCGGAGCAAGCTCGACCTCAAAGGGACGAACCTCAGCTCCTTCTACCTTGAAATTAGCCTCAGTATCGAATAGAAACGGTTCGTTATTGCGGTGGTCCGAAGAAGGGGAGACATTGACAAACTCAAAGATCGGAATAAGGGCATTTTCTTCGCCCTCAACAATTCGAATATTGGTATTTATTTGCCAAGCCCATTCAGGAACCACTTCGCAGTCGAGTGTTGCAAGAAAGTTCTCATAAGTGTCCTCATCCGTGAGGCTTTCATCAGGGATACGAATCTGGGTATGCGGAGAGTCATTAGTACGAAGACGTTCAGAGTCGTCGAGAGCAACTTGTTGTGCTCGACGTGTCTCCAAGTCTACTGCACCCTGGAGGGCAGACCTGTCAATCGACCATCCAGATGCTCCATCACGCCGCAAAATTACGGAACCTGATGCCTTGCAGGATATCTTCCGGAATCGGATATAAAGAGAATCTGTGACACGCCGACTCCTCCGACGTCCGGTAGCTGATTCTGTAACTTCAGGAGATTCTTCCTCAACGCGTCGGTTTTCCTCTTCCTGCTGTTGCTTTAGTACAGATTGGTCCTCTTCCTCTATGACAATATCATCAATTGTATTTTTATTTGAAGCCGTCTGCTCAAACTCTTCTCTGTCTTCTGCGTCTCCTTCTTGATTCTGTCGGCTACGTTGTTGATCGAGGGTTGGGAAGACTCGGTAATAACATGCCCAACTCAGAGCAACCTGTATTGTAATGACCTCCGATTGTGGAGATAGTTCAAATTCTGCCCCAAAAGAGGTCGGAGCCAGTTTATTGATGAGTTCACTGAGGAAATTATCTTGTGCATCATCTACCGGACTAGGGCGAAGATTGCCGATGAAATAAACGTCCTGAGGGCGGTTCTCAAGACATTCATTTTCAGTACGCCCTGAAGCACGATCACGAACCTGATGTGCAAGATAGTACGCAAGCAAAGAATCTTCTAAATTATGGTCAGAGTTATTGTAAGCAGTGTTCTGTTGGGGCATGTCGTTATTCATTTTCTTATACCTGTTATTTTTCGTTGTCTCAATACTGTTTTTTTTTTATTACTACCATATTACCATGGTATACAGGAATTTGGACAGTTTGCCATGTTAATATATGTAAATGAAGTAAGGATCCTCTCAAATCTCCAAAGGATAAACCAAGTTCTTCATCAAACAATTCAACTTCGGATTTCGAGGACGTACCATGCAAGAGCCAATGATTCAACTGTCTCCCCCAGCTTCGATGTTTCCCGCGCAGGCGTTCAGCAGCTCTAAATATAAGTTGGTAGTTCTGGATTACGAAATCCATATTTAGCACTTCAGCAAGACGGCGAAGATCTTCTTTATCGTTAGGGCAGAGACGAAGACCCTGTACCCATCCCTCTACGGTTTGAGAAACAGCGATAGAACTGCCTAGTGCCTGGAGTGCAGCAAGTAAATCCGTAATATTCCGGCTGCGATCTCCTGCCTGACACCACCGACGATAGGCAACAGCGACATCCCTTTGCCAGTGCTTCACTAATTCCACATGGAGAGCAAACGCGGGATGATTATGAACACGCTGGACGACAAGTTCGTACAAATTTTGACGACGCTGTCCGTGAATGAATAATACATGATTGCCAGACCGTAGGGAACTTACATACCGTAGCTCAAGGCTACTGTCAGAACCTTGTATAATTACGTTCAGTTTAGCATCTGGGGCAAAGAGACCATACCAGCCTCCTTGAAAGATAATCTCCACAGCATGGTCCACCAGCAGTGAGTCTTCGTCACTATTATCCTCATTATGGTCGAGAAAAAGTGTGGTATCATCTTTATCTTGATCTAATTCAGTATCATCCTCAAATAACCGGGCCATCTCTTCGACAGGGTTCAGTACAGCAGGTGGCAGGGATCGTACTTGGGAATAGATCCTTTTCTTTTTGTTTTCTAAACGTATAGTAGAATTTTCCATCTTACGCAATGGAGCAGGCATATTGGACACAGATAGCGAGTCAGTTAGGATACCAAGTCCAGAAAGCGTATGGATAACATCTTCGGCTCGCACAGATAGGGCTTCTATGCACTGCTTCAATCGCCACGATAACGAAGGTAGCTGGTGTGAGTAAATCAGAAATTGAAGCTGTACGCCAGCTTGCAATCCAGGTTCTAATTGAGCGAGAAGACGAGGGTTTGGAAGGCCAGGAATCACGAGTTGCCAAGCTTCAGGAGGTACATTTCGTAGAAGGTCGGGTAGATCTTCTCGATCTGGATGTCCAATCCATGGACGGCGTCCTGTACCATAAAAGTCGCGAGCACTGAGAAACGTCACGTTGAGGGTAGCCAGATCGTTAATCGACATATTGTAGTAAGCCAATAAACCTAATTCAAAAAATTGACACTGAACATCGCTCGAAAAGAGCAGTAAGCGTGCTGAATCAGATTCGACATCCGCAATACAGAGTTCAGTTAGGGCGTTCCAGTGTGGCGGGCCATGATGATCAATCTCAGTTATTGCTTGCTCAAGTTTACGAGTGAATTGTGTAAGAGATGAAGATAGGCCGGTGGCCTCCTGTAGTGCCTGAGCAAAAGCCCCTAACGTTTCCTGGCCATGCCGGATAGTACGAAGTCTCCAAGAGGATTCGGCTTCTGATTCATAAAAACCTAAAGGAACGGAGAGTCTTTCAAGAAGGCGAAGCTGCTTCCACGACATGCTCAGGACATCTTGCCCCATTCGACCTTTTGGGTTCTGTTTAACTATAGTACGAAGTACTTGGTAGGCTTGCTGCAAGTGGGTTTCGACAGACACTATATCAGGTCCTTCAAGACAAATAGCACTAATTAGAGCATTAGACGACTCAACCTTATTCTGGGCTGACGATAGTTGTTGAACAGAGGGCCAGCGAAATATATAGGCACCATGCACAGAAAATGTTTGGACCGTGTCTGAGAGAGAATTTTGGCACCAGCCGACTATTGGAATATTGCGCTCTACCGCGCTGGAAAGAAGTGCGTCTAACCACTTGAGATTATTGCTATCTCCGCAGTCAACAGCAATCCAATCCGGTCGGTATTCATCGAGAAAAATCCTTGGATCAGCGGGAGCATAGACCGTAGCTACCCGAGGAAGGGAGTTCGCTATGTCGTCCGCGGACTGGACTTTAGTATTTCGGCTTGAGGCATGACTTTGAACGAAAACCTCATCCAACCTTAGCTTTCTAGCATAAACATTGGCAAGCTGATCGCGGATACCGATGTGAGAACCTGCATAGAGTACGATTTGGACTTTTTGTCCCTTCTCACTACTTATAGCATCAAGAATTAAACCGGTTGCAAAGAGAAGAGCAGGACGGGCTGGATTCCGATCTGGCAATACAACAAGGAATGGTTTCCGTTTTTTTAAACAAGTACAAGCGAGTGCAGTACTGAGAGCGTCAATTTCAAGCGGATCGGGATCTTCCCCACCGTAGCGAAGAAGTTTGTTATTCCAAAGTTCTTGAAAAACTTTGTTATCCTGTATGGGCAATGTGCCGATGGCTCTTCTTATATTTTCGAGCCATTGGTCTATATCCATGCAAATCTCCATTTGCTACTGCTACATATGTAGAGTTCCTAAATGAACTTGGCAGTAGTGAATTAATCAACTACAAATTGTCGATGCTGTTATTCGGATATCAAATTTCAAAAACGCTCAAATTCTATTGCTGTGAGGCTACTTTTCTCAGTTAAAGATGGATAAGCATCATGCAAGAAATTGTGCAAAGTATTGAGATTAGGAAACCCATCCCGATGTGCATGATCTTCTGTTAGTTGTGATAGTGTTAGATGCTCTACGGAAACAACATTTACGAGAAGGCGTTCATTACCGCAGGTAAGCAGGAGCGGGCCCGGATTAATTGAGAGACAATTTTTTCGGATAGTAAGCGTTTTTTCACCCCGGCAAGATGCAGCAAAAGGTTCGGCCTTCAAGTGAAGTTGGCGGACGCGGTTATGCCACTGGTCTGGTGGATTGAGTTGGCTCATGAAGAATGCACCAGACTCTACTTTATGCTCCCAAGCGTTGGTGAGTAGCACCACTTTATCAGGTCGAAGTGCGTGAAGAAATAACTCGCAGTGTGGAGCGGCTACGACGAGCGTGGCACCGAGCCGCCGTGCCATTTTTTGAAGACGATCAGCAATGACATTTGCGGTGACCGTATCAAGGCTAGCGCAGAACTCGTCGATAACCCAGAAGTTGGCGCAGCGAGCAATAAGACTGGCAAGCATGGCGCGATACTGTTGCCCCGTGCTTAACTCGCTGAATCGTTTGAGAAACACGAAGGCATCTGAAAGACCAACGCTTCCCATGAGATAGAGGGCATCCTGGACGCTTCCCATGCTTTCTTTAGCACTGAATATCTCGACCAAAGCCTTTTCTGAATGGATCGGCTTAAAGGCCCCCATGACAACATTATCAGGATAGGCAATATGTCCTTCCTGTTTCAATCCTTTGTTGAGGTTGCGTTGCGCGAGTGCGTTTAGGAGCGTTGTCTTTCCCGATCCCGATGGACCAGTGATGAGGACGACTTCTTTGGGTAGAATGTTGAGTGTGAGATCTTGCACGACGATATTGTTGATATTTTCTGGTGAGATCCCAAATGCTTGCTGGATGGCGTGCGTCTGCCGTGTCCGACGAACATGAGAAATGTACTTTAACGTGAGATTTTCAACCTGAATAGGAGCATCAAGAGGCTTTACAGGGAGAACGACTGGCTCCCAATCATTTGGGGGAGATAATTCTGCAACACGGCGGCTAATAAACCGGTCAGATGGTTTATTCAGTCCTTGCATATATGTTGGTTTGGGCAGACTGACAATATCCCAGAACAGATCATAATCCTGGAGCACATCATCAACTGATAATCGCTTAAGTCTGTTCAGCAACTGATTCCGAGACCATCCTTGCTCCTTCTGTAGCTTGAGTGCCCGTTCCATATTTGCCACCTGTTTATCTACTATACCACAAGCCTCTTTGAGGACAATTTCTTTGCTTCGGACGCGCGCGGCATTTTTCATCAAGTATCCCATATCTTTCACGACTCGATCTAGATTCCCTTCAGTCTCACCTATAAAGTGCATGCCCGCCCGCTCGGCAAAGGGAACATACTTCAACATGTCAGCAGAAATCTCTAAGAAGTAAGGAAGTAGACCAGCGACCTGCCAACGTGTACGGGCGAATTGAGCAGCATGCCGTGTGAGTATCTGTCCTAGACCTAAACCTCGAAACTCAGGATGGATTACAAAGCGAGCAATTCGAACGATGAGATGAATATATTGGCGCGTGGTTTGCATATCCCACGCCTCCCAGGAAACCATTCCGTTGCGAAAAGGAAAGTTGAGCAATTTCGCCCGTGCTTTGTTCATGTAGAAAGGAGTCGCTAGTTCAATATACCCTAAAACTTTGGGATAAGCTGGATGAAACGTTCTGGCAATGAGTCGGGAAGTTCTCCCGAAAATTGGCTGATCCCGATAATGGAATTTTGCTAGCGAGATGCAGCTTAGATGCTCATCTGCTTGAGTAATCTCTTTGATGAGCGTATCAACTTTAAGACCGCCTACAGACAGTTTTTCCCTACAAAGGTAGGCTGGTGCCAACTGAGCGTCCCCGTTTTTGCAGCGCACAAATATGCGCTGTCCCTCTATAAAAACGGTATCCCCTCCACTAACGCAAGCGGATAGAGGAACGTCTAAGTATCTTGGTGCTTGCTGGTCTTTGAGGGCTGTATTATCCTGCTCTTCTAAAACCAACGACAGCCTCTTTAAGTGTCCCTTCCAGCGGACATTCTTGACTGTATATGTTTGAATTCTTTCGTCACCAATGGTTTCTAGTACATGCATAGTAGACCACCTACGTTATACCCTGAATAAAACCCTCTCTCCCCTCATCATGTCGACTTAAATCGGGTATTCCTTGCCAATAAAGGATGAAGTCGTGTCCATTTTTCATTCAACCAGATCTTCCAATTCCACGTCTAAAATGGTCGAGAGTCGGCGGGATATATCTACTGTTCCAGACTTTTGACCATTCTCGATCTGTAAAAGATGTTCCTTTGAGACGCCTATCCGATCCGCCAGCATCTCCAGCGTGAACTCGCGGTATTGTCGCCATGCCTTCAGAGGGGTAGCACCATCCAGGATCGCGTTCACGGTCTCGCCTGGAATGGTTTTCCCAGCCTCATCTTCACGCAATGCGCGGTCAATGGCGGCACAATCTGAGTTGTCATCCAGCAGGTCAATCATGCGGCGATAATCCTCTTAATGCTCAAGCACTCGCCACTTCAAACGCCGCGATGTTACGGCTCTCACGGCTGAACTCTACCGCGATCAGGTGGATTGGCTCGCCCCGGGCGTGGTATTTGTCGGCGTAACGCCGCGCCTTTAATTGCGCCATTGCCGCGCCTTTGGGGGCCATTTCCACTACTTTGAATTCGAACAGGTACACGTTGCCGTTGAATAATACGGCCATGTCCAGACAGCCGTGGCTGCTGCTGTCTTCTACCGTGATGTCAAGCCCCAGTGCTGCGAAATAGGAATAAAATACGCTCGCGTAGTAGCCCTCGTAGTTGGCGATGTCGTTGTTTGTGTACCATTCGTAGGGAATACTTGCAAAGAATGCGTGGAACAGTGTCTTGAGTCCCTCGAAGTCATTCGCTTCCAGTAGGCGATAGAGTTGGACGCTGTTCGCCATCTGGCGAGACGGGTCTTTTACCAGGTAACGCAGCAGGCTGCGGTTGAGACTCTGGCGCACTTCCCGGTTGGGATAACCCAGTCGGTACAGGGATTCGCCACCCAGGCTTTCCTCACCGGTAATGGTCAGGTACCCGGTTTGAAACAGCAGGGCCTCGGTCGCGATTTCATCGACATCGAAGGTCGATAGCAAGTCGCTACTGCCGATCATCTCGTCGAGTTCCAGAGAACTGACGCGGCGTTTGAACAAGGTCTCGATAAGAAATGTCGGCGTACCAGTCTCGAACCAATAGGCTTCGAAGCTGCGTCGTCGGAAGAGCAGAAGGATGTCGAAAGGGTTATAGACCTTCTCCTCGCCCAGCCAGCTATAGCCGTTGTACCAATCTCGGATTTTATCTCGGTCCAGACCCAGCAGTTCTGGTGCGAACACCGCGTCCAGGTCTGCTTCGGTGTAGCCGCATACCGCTGAGTAGCGCGGATCCATGGTGATGTCAGTCAGGTTGTTGAGGCCTGAGAACAGATGCACCTTGGAGAACTTGCTGACGCCGGTGAGGAAGGTGAATCGGACGTGCGCGTCGCTGTCCTTGATGGTTGCGTACAGGCCGCGCAAAAAGTCGCGGTTGGCACGCGCAATCTCCGGTACATCCAGAGCATCGAGAATCGGCTTGTCGTATTCATCTACCAGAACGACCACAGGTTGCCCGACCCGCTCGTGCAATGCCTCAATCAGATGGGCGAAACGCTCGGGTGCGGTGGCGTATTCGGACTTCACGGCCTCCCTACGTTGGACAGCGTCCAGTTGTGCCATGAGATTTGTTTGCAGATAGCCCGGCTCTTTGAAGTTGCCACTGCCAAAGCTCAAGCGAATTACCGGATGGTGGACCGACCAGTCCCAGTGGTCGTGAATGTGAAGTCCTTCAAATAGTGACTCGTTGCCTTCGAACAGTTCTTTTAAGGTGTCGAGAAAGAGGCTTTTGCCAAAGCGGCGAGGACGCGATAAAAAGTAATGCGTGCCTTCATCTACCAACCGCTGAATATAAGCGGTTTTGTCAACGTAATAGCAATTCTCCTCTCGCATCTTGCGAAAGGTCTGAATGCCGATGGGCAACTTGCGTCTATCTGCCCGCCGTGTGCTGGGACTCGGATTTTGCATAATTTTACCCGGTCATTTCAGTTGTATTACTCAGATGGGCATTACGATACTTTCTCACTGAGCCAACCAAGCACTGAATCGCTCGTTCATCTCGTCGATGTGATCGCTCCACCATTCCCAGGAGTTTCGCAGGGCGCGCTTGGAATTTTGCGGGCTGTTGGGCATGTGGGGGTTCATTTCCACGCCTTTCTCGGCGTGTGTCGATATCAGTGCCTCCGCAGAGATGCGCGTGGGGCTGTAGGCGATGTAACGGCCGACGCCAGCTATGGCTTTCGCTGTTGCGGCGAAATTGAGAAATTTCTTTGCGGCTTCGAGGTTCTTCGTTCCCGCGACAATGACAAGTCCGCCTGTGTCCAGTATTTGTCCGTCCCATACGATGACAAAGGGCTGATCTTCCAATACCTGAGCATTGAAGATGCGTCCGTTGTAGGCTGTGGACATCACGACCTCGCCATCGGCGAGCATCTGCGGTGGCTGCGCCCCGGCTTCCCACCATACGATGTGGTCTTTGATGGTGTCTAACTTGCGAAAGGCACGATCTACACCTTCGGGGGTATTGAGGGTGGGATATACCTTGTTGAGCGGTACGCCGTCGGCAATTAGCGCGAATTCCAGGTTCACCAGAGGCGTGCGGCGCATGCCTCTGCGTCCGGGGAATTTTTCGAGGTCAAAGAAGTCGGCCATTGTGGTGGGTTTTTCACCCGGGATATTCTTTTCGTTGTACGCATATACGGTGGAGTAAAATATCGTTGCCGGACCGCAGTCCGTCATCGTCCCGAGCGGAAAATCCTGTGCTGCAGGCGTTCCATCGGCTCCTGCTGGCAGCGCGTTGACCGGGATGGGTTCGAGTAGGCCCTCGTCACAGCCCCGCACCATGTCGGGGATTTCCATATCGACGACGTCCCAATGAACATTGCCCGACTCGACCTGTGCGCGGATTTGTGCCAGCCCACCGTTGTAGTCTTCGAGGTTGATTTTAATGCCTGTTTCAGCGGTAAATGCCTCGTGGTAGCCTTTGACGCAGGCGCGTGCATAAGATCCGCCCCAGGAGACCACGGTTAGGGGTCGTTCGTTGGCAACTGCAAAACCTGAGGTCAATGTGGCCAATGCGGTCAGTACAATTAGATAAAACGCCGTTTTACACTTGTTTTTCCAATTCAAGTTATGCCCTCCTAATGTGAGTAGAATATCCCTTATTGCGCCAGCCAGGTGCTGAATCGCTCGTTCATTTCGTCGATGTGAACGCTCCACCATTCCCAGGCATTTCGCAGGGCGCGCTAGGAATTTTGCGGGTTGTTGGGCATGTGGGGTTTCATATCGATATTCTTTTCGGCGTGTGTCGATATCAGTGCCTCCGCAGAGTGGCGCGTGGGGCTGTAGGCGATGTAGCTACCAACACCGGCCATGGCCTTCGCTGTTGCGGCGAAATTGAGAAATTTCTTTGCGGCTTCGAGGTTCGGTGTTCCCGCGACAATGGCAAGTCCAGATAGATCCAGTATTTGCCCGTCCCATACGATGACGAAGGGCTGATCTTCCAATACCTGTGCATTGAAGATGCGCCCGTTGTAGGCCGTGGTCATGACCACTTCGCCATCGGCGAGCATCTGCGGCGGCTGTGCCCCGGCTTCCCACCATACGATGTGGTCTTTGATGGTGTCTAACTTGCGGAAGGCGCGGTCCACGCCTTCGGGCGTATCGAGGGTGGCATATACCTTGTTGATCGGTACGCCGTCGGCAATTAGCGCGAATTCCAGGTTCTCCTGGGGTGAGCGGCGCATGCCCCGTCGTCCGGGGAATTTTTCGAGGTCAAAGAAGTCGGCCATTGTGGTGGGTTTTTCTCCCGGGATATTTTCTTTGTTGTACGCGTATATGGTGGAGTAAAACAGCGTCGCCACGCCACAGTCTGTCGATGTCCCGAACAGGAAATCTTCTTCCGCAGGCGTTCCATCGGCTCCCGGTGGCAGCGAGTCGATCTCAACGTGTTCGAGCAGACCCTCATCGCATCCTTGCGCCCATGTCGGGAATCTCAAATCGACAACATCCCAATGCACATTGCCCGCCTGAATCTGTGCGCGAATCTGCGCCAGCCCGCCGTTGTAGTCTTCGAGGTTGATTTTAATGCCTGTTTCAGCGGTAAATGCCTCGTGGTAGCCTTTGACGCAGGCGCGCGCATAAGATCCGCCCCAGGAAACCACAGTCAGCGGTCGGTCTTCCAAAAAATCACAGCCCAGAGTCAACATCGCCAGCGCGGTTATTATCGCGGTGCATAATGTTTTTCTCTGTTTGGTATTCATGTCGTTTCCTCCTCGTCGTCCGGGTCGAGTACCCGGCAGTCTGTTGGTGTCCAGCCGATGCGAATTTTATCGCCTTTCAGCACGGCTCCGTGTCCCACGGTATTGGGTATTTTTGCGATGAATTCCAAGGACTCGCACACGTTCAGGCGCAGGCGCAGATGGTCGCCTAAAAAGGTGATGTCCTCGACTTTTGCGTCGAGTTCATTGGTGTACAGGCCCGGTTCGGGTTCAATGGCGACGCGCTCTGGACGAATCGATAGCGTGGTGGCGTCGCCGCTCTGGCAGGGTGCAATGCGCAACGCCTGGATGATTTGGCCGCCGGTTTCCACTTCGCAGATGTCCCCATTTACTTTTGTTACGCGGCCTTGCAGGCGATTATTTTCGCCGATGAAGCGGGCCACAAATGAACGCTCTGGTTCTTCGTAGAGTGCCTCGGGTTCGGCAATTTGCTGGATGTCTCCTCCGCGCAGGACAGCGATGCGGTTCGACATTACCATGGCCTCTTGCTGGTCGTGCGTGACGTAAACGACAGTCACACCGAGGCTCTGATGGATGCGGCGAATCTCGTATTGCATCTCTTCGCGCAGACGCCGGTCAAGTGCGCCGAGGGGTTCGTCCATCAGCACCAGATCGGGTTCAAATACCAGCGCGCGGGCGATTGCCACGCGCTGCTGTTGACCGCCAGAGAGCTGGTTGGGACGCCGGTCTTCCAGGCCGCTGAGGCGAACCAGGTCCAGGGCACGCGCCACGCGTTCGCGACACTGCTCGCGGTCAAATCTACGTACTTCAAGGGGAAAAGCGAGGTTGCCGCCCACTGTCATATGTGGGAAGAGCGCGTAGTTCTGAAATACCATGCCAATGCCTCGCTTGCGCGGGGGCAGTGCGTGTACAGAACGTCCGTCAATGCGGATGTCGCCCGATGTGGGTGTCTCAAAGCCGGCGAGCATCATCAGGCAGGTCGTTTTTCCCGACCCGGACGGACCGAGCAGGGTTAGAAATTCGCCCTTGCGGACGCTGAAGTTGACGTTTTGGACAATTAGTGTGCGACCGTCGTAACTTTTGCAGACATTCTCAAATTCGACGTAGGCTCTATCTTTCGCGGGCATTCGCGTGTCCTTATCCAGGGTCCAGAAAACACAGATCAGCAAGCTGGCGGATCGTGGTGTGAAGTAAATTCAATATTACTCAAATGTCAACGTCTTTCCTCTTTCCCCATGTCTCGCTTCGCTATATATTTTAGAGACACATCAACATTTATTATTTTTTTATAGGAGTCAGATTGTATGCGGTACAAACGCGTTGTTCTCAAACTCAGTGGTGGTGCTGTTTCAGGTGCTTTGGAATCGGGATTTGACCCGGAGGCACTCGAACATATTGCCGACGAAATTCTCGACATTCACAGCCGGGGTATTGAAATCGGCATTGTTATTGGCGGGGGCAATATTTTTCGGGGTGAACAGAGTGTGAGGTGGGGCATTGAACGCTCCGAAGCCGATAATATCGGCATGCTCGGCACTATTATCAATAGCCTGATGCTGCGCGGTGTGCTCAATGCCAAAAGCGATGCCGAGGTGCGCGTGATGACCGCGATTCCGATTAACGCAGTTGCAGAACCATTTATTCGCCTGGTTGCTGCTCGGCATCTCGATAAGGGGTATATTGTCATTTTTGCCGGTGGTATTGGCAATCCTTTTCTCACCACCGATTATCCCGGTGTACAGCGCGCGCTCGAAGTGCGCGCAGAAGCCATTTTGTTTGCCAAGCACAAAGCCAATGGCATTTATACAGACGATCCGAACAAAAATCCCGATGCCAAACTCTATCGCTGCATCAGTCACGATACAATTATTCAAAAAAATCTGGGTGCTCTGGATCAGTCCGCAGTGATTCTCGCACGTGACCATCATTTGCCGATTCACGTTTTCGATTTTGAACAAAAAGGCATGATGCGCCGTATTGTGGAGGGCGAGGATGTCGGCACACTGATTACCCAAACGCCAGAAGATGTGCTTGAGGAAGAAACAGTCATCCAGGAGAAAGCCATATGAAACTCCTCGTCGTTGGTAGAGGTGGGCGCGAACACGCCTTTGTCTGGAAACTTGCCCAAAGCAGCAAGATTACCAGGTTATACGCAGCACCCGGAAGCCCGGGTATGGCGCAATATGCCGAATGTGTCGATATATCGGATAGCGATCTCCACGGTCTGGCAGATTTTGCACAACGAGAGGGTATTGATATTTCGGTCATCGGTCCCGAAGCTCCCCTTGCAGATGGTATTGTCGATGTTTTCGCGGAACGGGGGCTTGTGGCTTTTGGTCCCACACAGGCAGCGGCGCAAATTGAAGCGGACAAAGATTTTGCGCTTGAACTTATGCACAAATACGATATTCCAACCGGTGCTTATGAAACTTTTGTGGATGCTGAAACGGCTAAGGTACGGCTCAGGGAATGGCAACACCCGCTCTATCTCAAGGTGAGCGGTCTCGCCGCGGGCAAGGGGGCGATTTATTGTGAGACGCTGCAAGATTCGTATAGAACTGTAGATGAGGTGATGGTGCAACGCGCCTTCGGTGATTCGGGCGATAAGCTGGTTGCAATGGCGTTGCTCGAGGGGGAAGAAGCGTCGATATTTGGATTTTCAGACGGCGAAAATATTGTTTGTGTTGTGCCTTCGCAAGACCACAAGACGATTGGCGAGGGCGATGTGGGGCTCAATACGGGTGGTATGGGTGCGTATGCTCCCGCTCCGGTTATTACGCCGGAACTTTTTGACGATATTGTTCAGCGCATTATGAAACGCACGATAAACGCCCTCGCCCGGGAAGGCTGTCCGTTCAAAGGCATTCTCTACGGCGGTATTATTGTTACGGCTGATGGTCCAAAGGTGATCGAATTTAATTGCCGCATGGGCGATCCGGAAACGCAGGTGGTTCTCCCGTTGATCAAGACAGATCTCGTCGATATAATCGAGGCTGTGTGCAATGGTTCGGTGGCGGATCTCGATATTGAACTCGACAACCGGGCGACGACCTGCGTGGTTATGGCATCGGGGGGCTATCCCGAAGCATACGATACCGGCTTTCCCATTTCCGGGATTGATCGCGCTGAGGCACCGGGCGATGTTATTGTTTTTCACGCTGGTACGGCGCACGAAGACGGTCAACTCGTTACCAATGGGGGACGGGTTCTCGGCGTTACTGCCATTGGCGATACCATCAAATCTTCTATTGATCGGGCTTATGAAGCCGTGGGCAAAATTGATTTTGACAAGGCCTATTTCCGAAGGGATATTGGATACCGCGTTTTGACAAGAGCTTGAGTTACCGCTCTTGCGATGGGGATTTTCTGATCTTTGTCAACCAATTTGGCAACTAAGCGTTATAACGTGTATCTTTCTTAAATAAATTTCTGGGGACATACCATGTATAAAGCAGCGGTTATTGGTCTGGGACGTATGGGCAGTACATTTGATGACGAAATTACTCAGGGCGGGTCCATTTTCTTGCCCTATTGTCACGGTCCCACCTATTGCGCACATCCGCAGACTGATCTCATTGCGGGGGCTGATCCCCACGATGAGCAGCGCGCTTTGTTTGGCGAGCGGTGGGGTATTGATCGCGACCATTTGTATGCCAATCATTGCGATTTGCTGGAAAAGGCAAAACCCGATATCGTCAGTGTGACTACCACGGCACGTTATCGTCCACAAATTGTAATGGACGCTGTTGAGGCTGGTGTGAAAGCCTTGTGGGTGGAAAAACCCATTGCCTTTAGCCTTGAAGAAGCCGATGCTATGGTCAATGCTTGCCGGGAAAATGGCGTTCCCATCGCCGTGTATTGCTCGCGCCGTTACAATCCCTATTTCAGTGAAGCTCGTCGCATGATCGAAGCGGGGGAGCTTGGCGATATTCTCCAGATCACGGCTTATGCCCAGTGTGGTTTGTCGCACAATGGCAGTCACGCGATTGATACGATTCGCTATCTCGCTGGTGGCGATGTTTCATGGGTTTTTGGAGAGATGGCGTCGGATGAAGAAGCCGCATCTGATGACGATCTGATGGGCAATGGGTATCTCGCTTTTGACAATGGCGTTCGGGCGTATCTTCGCGGTACATCGACTGGTGTTGCTTCGTGGGAATTTGATATTATTGGGACAGAGGGCAGGGTTCGCACCTTATCGGATGCGCTTGAGTTTGAGTTTTTCCAGAGGGTTTCAGGCGGCCTGGGGAACCGGGGTATCCCCGCGCGGTCCCCCTTTCCGCAACCAGCGCGTCCCGTGGGTCAGGGTATTACCACTGTGGATGATCTGATTGATGCTATGGAGAACAACCGACCGCCGCGTTGCTCGGGAGCCGATGGTCGCGCTGCTCTGGAGGTTGCGATTGCTCTTCGGGAATCCCATCGCCGTGGCGGTGCCCGCATTGACCTGCCCATTGAAGACAGGTCACTCAAAATTTTTTCCAGTGAGACACAAGCTGACCACACACCTGCGCGAGTGCGCCGGTTGAATCAGTGAAAGAAGCGATCAGCTTTCAGAAGTCAGCAGAACAAGCTTTTAGCTGACCGCTGACCGCTAAAAGCTAACTACCAAAGGAGATTTTTATGGCAGATCCAGTTGTTGGCATTATTATGGGCAGTTCTTCGGATGAACCCACGATGGAAAAAGGCTGCGCCATTCTCGACGAACTCCAGATTCCCTACGATATGATCGTATGCTCCGCCCACCGCAACCCCGAGCGTACCGCTGAATACGCCAGCACGGCAAAAGCGCGTGGTCTCAAAGTGATCATTGCAGGTGCTGGTTTGGCCGCAGCATTGCCAGGTGTGATTGCCGCGCACACTACTTTGCCGGTTATTGGTGTTCCATGCGCTTCGGGTGCGCTCAACGGCGTTGATGCCTTATACGCTATCGTTCAGATGCCACCGGGAGTTCCCGTTGCGACTGTGGGCATTGACAATGCGCGCAATGCCGCTGTGCTGGCAGCGCAAATTCTCGCGCTTTCAGATGAGGGCATACAAGAGCGCCTGCAAGTCTATAAAGACGCTCTGGGTGGATAATACTGTTGCGATTTAATACGGAGGTCTTTTTGGAACGTCATATATTTGTTTTTATTGCTCTTATTTTTGTAAGTTGCGACGCACCCGAAACAGATCGCGCATCGAGTACTGGCCAGTTTCTCATTCCCGCGACGGCAGAGGAGATTCTCAAGAATGTTAAAGAAGCCGATGCCAGGGTCGTTCTGGTCAATGTCTGGGCAACGTGGTGTCCACCATGTGTTGAAGAGTTTCCCGATTTGATGGCCGTTTATAATCAGTACAAAGACCAGGGGTTAAAGCTCGTCTTTATTTCTGCTGATTCCGAAGATCAGGCCGATGGCGCAATTGACTTTCTGAAAGCGCATGGCGTTGACTTCCCAAGCTATATCAAATTGAAGAGCGATAGGGCGTTTATCAATACATTAGACCCCGACTGGTGGGGCGCAATACCCGCTACCTGGCTGTACGACAGCGAGGGCAATAAACGCCATTTTTGGCTCGGGAAGACCTCGCGCGAACAATTTGAGAAGAAGATACGCGATGTATTAACAGGGGGCGGTTAAGGGATACTTTGGAGCGCGTTTATCCGACATTAAGACTATAGATACTCTCATACCACCAAATATCAGGAGGATTCCATGCGTAAATTATTCGCCATTGCACTTGTCGCAGCGATGGGTTTCAATGCCGACGCGGGCAAGAGCCAAACACTCGCATTGGGCGCGGAAGCACCGGCAACCGACCTGGAGATGAAGGGCACGGATAGTAAGATGTACTCTCTGGATAGTGTGCAAGGTGAGAAGGGTACTCTGGTCATTTTTTCGTGCAATTCCTGCCCGTGGGCCGTCAAATGGGAAAGCCGCGTAGCCAGTATTGGCAATGCGTATCGCGGCAGGGGTTTTGGCGTTATTGTGATTAATCCCAACGATCCCAAACGCGTTGCAGAGGATGGCTTTGATGAGATGGTCACCCGTGCCAAAACGCTGTCCTACGAGTTTCCCTATGTGGTCGATCCCGCATCCCAGGTCGCCCGCGCATTTGGTGCCAGCCGTACACCCGAAGTTTTTCTTTTTAACGCCAAAGGCAAGCTGGCGTATCACGGTGCGATTGACGATAATGCTTCGGATGCCAATGCCGTGGAAGCGGCTTATCTCAAAGACGCGCTCGATGCATTGTTGACCGGGAAAGACATTTCAATATCCGAGACCAAAGCCCTCGGGTGTAGCATTAAGTTCAACGAGGATTCGTAGAACTGATTGTATCAAAATGCCCCAAAGCCTCTTCGTATGGAAGGGGCTTTGGCGTTCATGATTGAAAAACCCGTTGGAAGGAGTTCTCATTATGACCCTTAGTGAACAACAGATTTCGGACTATCATGAGGATGGTTATGTGATTATTCGCAATGTCTTATCCGCGAGTGAAGCGAATGACCTTCGTCGCGTTGTGCAAGAAAAGGTCAAACGCGGTGCGTATCCACCAAAGCTTTCGTATCCCGAGCCAGCGAAGTACACGGTGAGTGGCAACAGACTATCAGAACCGGGGCTTAATTCGATTTCCGAGCATCCGACGGTTATTGGAGCGGTAGAGTCCGTGCTGGGTCAACCCGCGCATTTGACGGCTTTTGTGGCGTATCTGAGAACGCCGGGCGATAAGGGGGGTGGCGCCCACTGCGATTACAAACGGTGGCGCCCCGTGGGTTCGTCGATGAACTGGGTGTTTGCGATTATTCCGCTGACTGATTTCGATCCGGTGTACGGTCCCTTTCTGGTGTCGCCCAAATCGCACAAACTGACGCGAGTAATCGACGAGGAGGCACATATTTTAGATGTCAATCGTCCCGATAGGAGCCAATTGCCGGATTTTATCGATCCAGAGCTTAAAGCGGGAGATTTGCTGATTGTCAACGAGCATGTCTGGCATGAGGCTCCTGCTGGTACGAGTACAGAAGACCGTTGCGGTATTTTTAATAAGTATTGTGCGGTGAACGCACCGCCCGCCGCGGGATATTATCCGTATAATCCCGCCGCCCTTGAGGCTTTGAGCGACGATGGGAAACGGCTTATTCCCGTGTGTTTTGACAAGCCGATTGAGACGACACGTCTGCTTATCGAGTGTCCGAATGGCGGAGAACCAGGGTTCTTGTTGCGACGCGATGATGAGACGAATTGTTGGGAGTTGCCGGGAGGCGAGGGTTGGGAAGAGGAAAAGTTGGTCGGTTGGGATGTCGGCGCACGGGTCGGCTCTTTGCAAGAACTTACCAGGACGCAACTCGGGCTGGAGGTGCCGTGGATGTCCTATATCGAAGATGTGGAAGAGAGAGAGGGTATTTGTCGCGTTTATGGCTTTTCAGATGAGAATATAGATGCCGATGCGCTGGCAAATGGAGACTGCGACTGGTTCACCAGAACACAGATAAAACATCTCGGCGAGGGTGACGCGATTAGTCGCACTGTTGAGCTATGGCAAAGAGCAGATATTATCCGCGGCAAGGGTAAGGCGTGTAATCAGAGTAAAAAACAGTTTGAATGAGTTGGATATAGATCGTTCAATTATTCTTTTTGAAATACGACGACGCGATTGGTGTTTGTCCCTTTTGTTGTATTATCGACGCCCCAAACATTGGCGGTTTTGGTGAATTTTTGGTCGTTGATTAAGACCAGCAGTGGCGTGAGTCCCGCTTCGATGCCGCACGGGATAACCGCTTCTTCGAGTTTTACTTTGCCGTGTCTGACTTCGCCGACTTCAAAGGCGATATGTCCGCCGGGTTTCAAGACGCGCTCTAATTCCAAAAAGACCTTTGTCATTTCGCGTTGCCACTGTTCGACTTTTCTCGCCATGGTGATGGGTACTGCCGCGGGGTCTATCCCGCAAAACCAGCATCGCAACCAGTTGTCCTGCGCGTAGTTGACGACGTCGAGAAACGGCGGAGAGGTTACGACGAGGGAAACGGAGTTGGACCCGATTTCGGGAATGCTATCAGATGGTTGCGTAAGAAAATGCGCCTGATTAGAAGCGTATCCCAATATTTTTCGAATTTGATCGTCGCAGTGTTTCAAAAGGTCGCGCGTTTTTTTCAGGATGAGATTTTTAACATCTCGCAATGGCGGTTCTTGATTTCTCTTATGGTTGATTTTTTTTTGTGAATCAACAGAGACAGCCTGATTGGGAGGCAGGGTATAAACAGAGAAAAAACCGGATGAGTGTCCCGTCAATCTACTCAGTGCGACCAGGCGAATCCATTGATCGATCCAATCGAGTTTGCTGGCTTTTTCGATCAGATATTTTTTGAGCGAGCAAATTTGCTTCAGGGTTTCCGGGTGATAAAAGACCAGTAATTTTTTTGGATATTTGACATTTTTGAGTTCTATATGGGATAGTCTATCGGCGACTTGTTCGGTTGTAGGTGGATTCAGGCGAGGAAGCGTCATAATGGAACTCAACGGATTAATATCGCATCCTATGGGAATGCGCCCCAAAAGAGCAGATTCGATGAGTGTAGTACCCCGTCCAGCAAAGGGGTCATAAACCACGTCGCCCGGCAAGGTCAATCGTTCGATAAAGAATCTGGGGAGTTGAGGCTTGAAGCACGCTCGATATGATATTTCGTGGAGTGCATTGGCCTCTCTTTGTTTTGAGGTCCAAAATTCGTTTACGTAAGTTTCAAGGCGAATCTGCTCTGTCTCCGTAGAGGTCACAATCGTATTTTGGCCAAATGCGTTGAAATCCGCCAATTCCCGTTTGAGCCAGTCAGATGCAGGGGATTCTATCGATAGTGTCAGTTGTTTCGCGGTCATAATATGTGTTCGTGTTAGAGGCGTTTATCTTACAGCCCGTAAGACCCACTCGCAGAGAGCTTTAGCGTTGGGAAGCAGACGCGAGTTAGCGAGCGTTGTTTTGCAAGGGCTTCCGAATCCCTGCTTTCGCAGGGACATGCTTATGGTGCGGTACTTCCGTGTAAAATCATCACGGAACATGCTTAGCATGGTGGCACATTGCTCAAGG